>DASRJF010000223.1:0-33124 GCA_035649615.1 Planctomycetota bacterium
TGAGCGGCCGGAGCGGGGTCGCGTTCCACCGCTGGATGGAAATGGACCTGGAGTACATCGACAACTGGTCGCTCGGACTCGACTTGAAGATCCTGCTGAAAACCATACCCTCGGTGTTCATGGCCCGAGGCGCCCACTAGGCTCTGTCTGAAAACCCGCGTGAGCCGCGGCGGGCCGAGAAGCAAGCAGCGCAAGGAGCGAGGAGGAGACGAGCCTCGAAGAGGGCTGTCGACGACGAGCGACGCCGCGATGCGCCGCTTATCGGTCCCGCCGAACGGGTAACCGCGGCCGCGGGGGTTTTCAGGCAGAGCCTAATCCTGCAGGAGGCCTTTCACGTCGTCCGGCACGGTGACCGCGGCGGTTTTCGAGAAGTCGCCGAGGGTCAGCTTGATGACGGATGAGAATGAATTCTTCATCATGCCCTTGCCCCCGTCCTCGTCGTCCTCCTCGTCCTCTTCCGCACCGCCGCCCGGCATCGCCATCGCGATCTGCGCGTTGAAGCCTTTCACGAACTTGAATTCCGCCTTGCGCAGGAGGTGGTCGTCCTTGCCGAAGTAGAAAGTCGTTTCGACGCGCTTCAGTTCGAACATCTTGAACGAGAAGCCCGCGGCCCCTTCCGCGGTTTCTTCCTCGGAATCCACGAGGTCGGAGGGAAGGCTCACCTTGACGGCGACGCAGTCGACCTCTCCCACCTTGGTCGTCCCCGCTTCCTTCTTGGCATCCTTGGCCTTGGACGCCGCCTTGGCCAGGCGCGCCAGGTCGAGCGCCGCGCGCGCTTCGGACGCGAAGGTCCCGGACGCCGCCTGGGTCCCCTTCCACACCTGGCGGTGCACGACCTTGGAACCCTTGCGATAGAGCTCGTAGACGTTCTTGTCCTTTTCCAGCCGGACGTGGGAGACGCCGTCCGCCGCCATCGTGCCGGTGCATTTCCCCTCGGGACCGACCTGGAGCATCGGCCCGCCGACCGCCATCGCCGCCCCACCGAAGGGCGACTCCTGGCTCACGGATCCGGTGAACGTGAATCCGCCCGCGGCCGCCGACGTTTCCAGTCCCTTCTTGAGGAGATCCTTCGCTTCATCGGACTTCGCGGAATCTTGAAAAGACGCTCCGGCCATCGAGAGCGCCGCCAGCAGGCCCACCGCCATCCGATGATTCATGGCATCTCCTCTTGAAATCGCGATGTTCTACGCCCGCGGAAGGTCCGCGTTAGCGACGGCGAGAGATCCGGCGGGCCAGCACCAGCAGGCCGGCCAGGAGCACCGGTTCAAATCCGACCAGGCCGCATCCCCTGGAGTCATCACCGCCTGAGCCGGCCGGCGAGTCCGGCGCGATCGGAGATCCATTCGTCTGCGCCCTGTACAGGTTGCCCGGCAGCGAGCAGTAATAGAGCGCCCCGTCCGGGCCCTGTTCAATGTCTACGGGCTGGTCCACGCCGGTGACGAAGTCGAACGGCCCGCCCGTGATCTGTTCGCCGCCCGTACTGACTGTGAACCGCCGGATCCGGTCGCCCTTGTAGTCCACGTAGAAGAGATGGCCCGCATAGGGCAGCGTCGACCCCGTGTAGAAGAGCATGTCCGTGATCGCGATGGTGACGCCGAAGGTGTAAACCGGGTTTGTATACGCGGGATTGCCATTCGGGCCCGTGTCGTTCGGCCAGCCGTAGTTCGCGCCGGGCGTGATCACGTTGATCTCGTCATCGGCGCCGGGCCCGTTCTCGGAAACGTAGAGGGCGTTCGTGGTCGGACGCCACGCGAGCCGGAAGGGGTGGCGGTGGCCGAGGCTGTAGACGGCGCTGCCGGCTGTCGGATTGGAGGCCGGGATCGAGGCGGGCGTCGTCGAGGCGTCGAACCGGAGCACCTTCCCCCGCCAGCTCGCGGCGACCTGCGCGTCGGACGCCGATGAACCGTTCTCCCCGACCACCGCGTAGAGATAACCGTCCGGACCGAATGCGATTCCGCCTCCGTTGTGGTTGATCCCGTTCGTCGGAATGTTGTCGACCATGACCGTCGGGCTGCCGCCCGTGTTGCCGCTCGTGGTGTAGCGGACGATCTGCTGAACCGTGTTAGACCTCGTCACGAAGACGTACACGTATCCGTTCGTCGCGAAATCCGGATCGACGCAGAGACCGAGCAGTCCCGATTCATTGTCCCCGGTGTATACGGGAGAGACGGTCGCGTAGGGTGTGGCGAGGAGAGCGCCGTTCGCGAAGACCCGGATGAGACCCGAATACTGCTCGGCGATCAGCAGCCGGCCGTCCGGCGTGAAGGCCAGCGCGACCGGTCGCGTGAGCGTGGAGACCAGGAGCGTTTCCGTGAAACCGCCTGGAACGGTGCGGGCCGGGGGCGCGGGCTCAAAACGAGCGGCGATCAGGACCAGGAGGGACGCGATCACGCACGTCCGGTACAACATGGAGGAATTCTACCACCTTGAACTTCACCGGGGTCGGTGCGTCAGTCGAAGGGGATCGAAGAGAGTGCGCGCCTCGGCCGGAGTGACCCAACCCTTCTCCACGGCCAGGTCCCGCACGGTCAGCCCGCGGCGCCGCGCCTCTTCGACGAGCGCCGCCACCCGGTCGTAGCCGAAGCGAGGCACGAGGGCCGTGGCGAGCGCGGGACTGCGCTCCGCCAAGGCGCGGCACCGGCGCTCATCCGCTTCCAATCCGTCCACGCACCGGGTCGCCAGGAGCCGCGACGACGTGGACAGCAGCGCCATCGCCTGGAGCACGTTGTGGGCCATCACGGGCACCATGGTGTTCAGCTCGAACATCCCACCCCCGCCCGCCACGGCGACCGCGGCGTCGTGCCCGGCAACCTGGGCCGCGACCTGGGCCACGACCTCGCAGATCACGGGATTGACCTTCCCGGGCATGATCGAGGATCCGGGCTGAAGCGCGGGCATCCGAAGTTCTGCCAGGCCCCCCGCGGGTCCGCTCGCCATCCAGCGCAGATCATGGGCGATCTTGGCGAGCGCGATCGACAGCGCCCGCATGGCCCCGCTGAACCGCACCAAGCCATCCCGCGCCCCCTGGGCCTCGAACGAATCGCGCGCGCCGCGCAGGGGCAGACCGGTGTCGCGCGCGAGCGTTGCGATCACGCGCCGGCCGAACCCGGGAGGAGCGTTGAGCCCGGTCCCGACCGCCGTGCCGCCGAGGGGGAGTTCCCGCAGCGACTCCGCCGTCCGCCGAATGTGCTCTCGGGACGCGGCCACCTGCGCCGCGTACCCGGAGAATTCCTGGCCGAGCCGCACCGGCAGCGCGTCCATGAGGTGCGTGCGTCCGAGCTTGACGATCCGGTCGAACCGCCGGGCCGCCTTGCGGAGCGACGCGTGGAGAACTCCCAGGGCCGGATCGAAGTCCCGCTTCAGGACCAGCAGGACCGCCACGTGGACCGCCGAGGGGATGACGTCGTTCGAAGACTGGCCCGCGTTCACGTGGTCGTTGGGATGGACGGCGCGACCGAGGCGGCGCGACGCGAGCGTGGCGATCACCTCGTTCGCGTTCATGTTCGTCGACGTGCCCGATCCGGTCTGGAAGACGTCCACGACGAAATCGGCGTCGCGGCGCCCGGCGGCAACCTCCGCGGCGGCGGCCTCGATGGCGCGCGCCAAGGGGCCGGGCAGGGTTCGAAGGCTCCCATGGACCCGGGCGCAGGCGCGCTTGATGCGGCCGAGCGCCTCGATGAAGACGGGAGGAAACCGGAGCCCGCTGACGGGAAAATTCGCGACGGCCAGCCGGGTGTCGTGACCCTTGGTGAGGCGGGCCATGAGTCCCTCAGTCACCGCCTCGGAGCGATGAGGAGTCTCGCGGCCTCGGGAGTCGCCGCGGCGCCGAGGGGTACGAAGAGCGCCTCGAGGACGTCGAGGACGCTTCCCCCTGCCACGGCCAGCGTCAGCTTCCTTCCCGCGACGGCGGGAGGTAGCGAGGGATCGAGCACGATGGGCGTCTCGGAGAACTCGGAGATGCGCGCGACGATCTCGGACAGGGGCACGGGCTTGAAGAAGCTGATGCTGATCGCGCGGCTCTTCGCGGCGCGATGGAAGGCGAGCGCGTCCTCCGAAACGAAGCCCGGCTCCGCGCCCACGGGGTGAAGACGGTCGGGCACGTGGCGCGCGTAGATGCGGTCCACGAGGACTTCGAGCCGCGATTTCTTGGCGCCGGTCGCGCGCCCGTGCTCTTTCTCCAGGAGGGGGATGGCGGCCAGGCCGGCCTCGATGATCGCCCGCTCCGCGGCGGTGCGCCGATCCACCAGCTCGGAATCGAGATGGCCCAGCTCTTCCGTCACGCGCGCCTGGAGGGCGGCGTCGGCGGCCGGCGGAGCGGGCGGACCCCAGAGCCAGGACCGGGTCGCGATGATGACGATGCTGCCGCGGGCGTAGTAATCCAGCTGGTGCCTTTGGAGCATTCGATCCAGGAGCGTGTCCACCTGTTCGCCCGAGCCCTTGGCCGAGAAGCGCAGCTTCGTCAGTTCCTCCTGCTCGGCGGGATTCACGAGAACCCGGGCGAGCCCCTGCCTCCGGAGCTCATCCAGGATCGATTCGAGGGACTGGTCGGACGCGTCGAGGGAGGCCTTGAGCGAGCGGAGCTGGAGAATCGCGATGGCTCCCGATTCGTCTCCCAGGCGCCGCAGCAGGTCGGCCTTCACCTCTCCGGCGAGGAAGCGCGTGGGCGGGAACCCCCCGCCCGTGGTGTCGGCGACCGACTGGATGAATCCCACGACCGCCGGTCCCATCGCCCCGAGACGCTCGACGACGCGGGCGCGATCTTCCACCTTGGTGCGCGGGGAGAAATAAGTGCCGATGGCGCTCTTCACCCGATCCCGCGCCACTTCCTGAAGCGGCGGCGCGGCCAGGATCAAGGCCAGGATCAGGGAAGCAGTCACGGGCGCATTATACGACGCGGGGACCCGGGCGAAGCCAGCACCGAATCCGGGGTTCCACGGAAGCAACCGGCGGGAATCAAGGACCGGGTCGCCAGGGGCGATTCCCTAGCGGGGACCGTCTTCGCCCCAGATCGCCCTGTAGACGAGGAAGCTGAAGAGTCCGATCGCGGCGGCGTACGCGACGAACGTCACGACCACGATGAACGGATCGTCCTCGGGATTCGTAGCGCACCCGGCGAGCACGGCGGGGACCAGGCCGACGATTGCCCAGCGGTATGCCCGACGGATCATGCGAACCCTCCCCGCGGATCGATTCACTCGTTGGATTCCACCAGGACGTTGGCCGCCACGACGCCCAGCACGATGATGCCGAAGTAGGTGCAGGTCCACAGGAAGTCTTCCGCCGTGTAGGATTCGCCACCGACATCCGACGAGGAGGCGCACCCCGCGATCAGCAACGGGACGACGACGGCGACAATCCACCGGCGTGCACGGCGCATCAACGTTCTCCCCTGGCAGGCGGGCCGTTCCGACATCAACGGCGAAACTCTACAAGCAGGACGAAGGAAGTGTCAACAAACCGTGCAAAGGGTGAAAAAACGAGCCGCCTAGGTTGCCTTGGCGAGCGCCGCCTCGAACAACGGCCGGAACTCCCAGTCGATCGGCGACTTGTCCAACGCGGCCCGCAGCGCCTCGGCCGCCTCCGGACGCCGGCCCAGCTCGACCAGGATCCAGCCCCGGAGTCCGTCGGCGAACGGAGTCGCGGCCGGTTCCCGCGCGGCGGCCTCCAAGTTTCCGTCGGCGAACTCGGCGAGCGCGCGGGCGAACGGGGAGTCGGGCAGTTTGCCCGCCGCCGTCTTGAGCGCCCGTCGGCGGGCCCCGGAATCGGAGCCGTCGATCCGCAGGCGGATGAGTTCCGCCGCGATCCGGACCGGTTCGAACACCGGGACGTCGGCAGGCTCCCTCACGCGAGGCCGCGTGGCGATCACGACCACTCCGGCCAGGAGGATCCCCAATCCGGCCATGATGGCCATCGATGTGTATTGGCGTCGGTCCATGGGCGTTGAATGGTAAACATCCGGCACGACGCCTTCAATCGCCCGCATCTTCCAAATCGAAGGTCGCCGGACCCGCGGAGTCGGCGACCGCCCGGCGCGCCGTCGGACGGCGACCCACCGTGACCACCAAGTCGCCGTCCAACAGCCGGAGACCGGGGCGGCCGCACCGGAGACGGAAGGTCCTGGTGTCGTTCTCCTCCGCGCGCGGGACCCGGACTTCGATCCGGAAAATCTCGCCGACCTCCACCCGGCCGGGAAGGACGATCGACGCCGGCGGACGGCGGCCGCGATGTGACGCGGGAGCGGGGACGAGGACGAGGACCCGGGCTTCGCCCGACACGGCTCCGTCTCCCGCCCCGTAGTCGAGTCGCGACGCCTCCGATTCGATCGGAACCCATCGGACGACAGGCGGCGGAGAGGGTGCCGAGATCGGCGGGACGCATCCCACGCCGAGGAGCCACAGCCACCGGAGGAATTTCACGGCTTCCGCTCGACCGGGCACCCGGAGCCCCATGGAGCCGAGGCGCGTTTCGCCGCCTCGTTCGCGGCTTCCCTTCGCCACGGCTCGGTCGCCTTCCTCAATCCGCGGGCTTCCAGACCGCGTGTTTCGCCCTCGAGGCGAAGCCGGGCCCGCGCGACGATCTCGGACATCTCGTATTCCTCGCGAAGGTGGCGGAACTCGTTCTCCAGCCGGCGGGCCTCCTCGGTAAGCCTGCGCTCGAGGGCGGGATCGGAGGCCATCAAGGCCGCGGATTCCAGGGCGGCCTGCGCTTCGCCGAGCCGCCGCGAGGTTTCTTGGAGGGAGAGCGATGACGCGAGCGAGGCGATCACGATCCGCCGCTCCCCTTCGGGGAGATGCGCGATGCGTTGGACTTCGAACGCGGTCGCCGGAGGGGCGCCCGCCGGCACGAGCTTCTCCTTCTCCGCGCGGGTCGGATCCTCGGCGGCCCGCGTCCAGGAGACTTCGAATTCGAGCCTCAATCTCTCGAACATCGCGGCAATCGGCCGGATGTGCACAGCGCCGTTCTTTCCCTTCTCCTTCCACGCGACATCGCCCAGGATTTCCAGGAGGATTCCTTCCGCGTCCTTCGGCAACTTGAGAGCCGTCGTGACTTCCTTCACCAGGTTGATCTCCTCGACTTTTCCGCCGAGAAGGCCTCGGAGGTGGCGCGTCGACTGGCACCGATGCATCGCCTCGTCCAGCGTGAAGCCCTCGGCCTGGAGCTCCGCGAGGCACTGCTTGATCGCGCGCGCCCTCAGCCCGTCGGCGATTCCGGAGGCGCCGGCTTCCACAGACCGGCACTGCCCGAACGACAGCGCCAGCGATTCGCCGGCGACGATCTTGTAGTGCTTCATCGCGTCGCAAAGGGTCGGCGACATCTGGCAGGCGAGGACCATCGCCGATCCCGCGATCTCGACGCGCGCGCTCGCGATCAGGGAGCCGAGCAGTTCCTCGCGGAAGGCCTTGGTGAACGTGGACTTGAAGCTGGCCGACACGTCGAACCGGCCGCACGCGAAGTCCGGCATGATCTTGAGGTCGGCCGAAATCTTGGCCGGGAGGATCGTGCAGCGGCCCGACTCGAGCGAGGGCCCGATCCGGAGGTCGAGGCGGCCGCGCGCTCGAACCGAATCGATCGGGAAGAGGTCCTTGGTCACCTTCTCCCACGCGTCCTGGGGCGGGGCGAGCATCAAGAGCAGCATCGCGGCGATCATGGCGTCCTCCCCGCGCGCCAGAGGCGCTCGACGGTCGCCCGATCCGTCAGGCCCACGAGGGTCTGGCCGTTGACGACAAGCGTCGGCGTCGCAGTCACGCCGTGGCGGGCCCAGAGGGCCGGGGACTGGCCGGGCCGGAGGATCGTGACCGGCAATCCGCGGAGTACGTCCTCCTGCGCACGCGAGTAGGGACATTCGTCGCGCGTGAAGAGGATCATTCCCTTGTCCGAAGCGGCCTCCGCGGCCGCCGACTCGAGAACCTCCAGGGCTTTCTGGAGGCGTTCGAGCCGCTCCTGCTGCCACTCCAAGTAGCGCCGCGCATTCTCGGGCGTCGGCCGCTCCAGCAAGTCCCGGGCGGGCCCCGGGGGAGGCGCCGCCTCTCCCTGCCAGATCGGCGCGGTTTGGGTCTTCGGTTTTCGGCCCCAGAAATCCACGTCCTTGGCGAAGAAGCGCGGTTCCTGGCCGGTCGCCGAAGCGGCGATGAACGCGATCAGCGAGATCGTTCGCATGACGTCAACTCCTTCCAATCAAACCGGGCGCCCGCGCCCTTGTGAATCCCCCGACCCGTCCACACGGCACAGGGAGTGGATCGGACGCCGAACCGGCGGGCGAGATCGAGTCCCTCGGCGTCCAGGACCGCCACGTCCTGACCCAGTTCCGACATCGCCCGTCCGAAGTCGGGTGACGGCTCGAAATCGGGTGGAAGGCGGCGATCGAGGAGAAAGACGGGGCGGAAGCGGTCGGCTCCCGCCGCGCGACGGGCGGCGCGAATCGCGCGGGCGGCCTCGGGCGTGTCGAGCGTGAAAAAGAAATAGAGGGTCGGCGGCTCCGGCGCCGGAGCGCGCGCGACCAGCGCGAAGAACGCGCCTCCCAACACCGCCGCGACGGCCTTCATGTCTCGGCGTGCGCGGCGGACGCGGAAAGCCGCAACGATCGGCGAATTTCCTGCGGCTCGCGCGATGCCCCGGGCACACCGGACGGACGAACCCGATCTCTGAAAATCCTGCGACAGCCGGACGGCATGTTTTTCAGGTCGCATTCCTCCGTGGAATGCGCCCCCGGCGCCTTGCGCGTCGGGTGCCGCCCGGGCGGCTCGAACCCGGCTCCCCGCCCAACCGCCGGCCGGGGGGATCCTGTACGGCGATCCCCCGCCGGCGGGGACCGCGAGGAGCTCGCCATGATGGACGAGACGAAAGCCTCCCGTTGGCTGCAGCGCGCCTTCGCCCTCACCTTTGCCGTGAGCGCCCTGGCCAAACTGCTGCTGGTGCGGATGCTCCTGGCCCTTCTCCGGTGATGGGATTCCGCCGCCCCCGCGGCCGAGGACTTCGGTCCTCGAAGAGCCCTGAAGCGTGCGGACAGCGACTGACCGGTCCGCTCTGCTTCAGGGCTGCTTCGATGACCGATTTTCCCAGGACGTTCGGTCCTTACGAGCTGGTCGGCGAGATCGCGCGCGGGGCGTGCGGGACCGTCTTCCGGGCCCGGCCGCGCGGCGGCGGACCCGAGGTGGCGCTCAAGGCCCTGCGCGAAGACGCGCCCGACGCCGCGGCTTCCGACCGTTTCCGCCGCGAAGCCCGGATGTCCGCGCGCCTGCGCCACCCGAATCTCGTGCCCGTCCTCGACTCGGGCGAGGCCGAGGGACGTTTCTACTACACGATGCCCGTCATCGAGGGGAGGCCCCTCGCCCCGGGCCTCGACGCGCCGCGGCTCGCCGCGCTGCTCGAGAAAGTCGCGCGCGCCGTCCACCACGCGCACGGGCAGGGAGTCATCCACCGGGACCTCAAGCCCATGAACATCCTGGTGCGCGAGGACGGCGAGCCCGTGGTCACGGACTTCGGCATCGCCCGCGACCAGCGACGCGCCACGCAGCTCACGACGGCGGGGGAACTCCTGGGGACGCCGGCCTACATGGCGCCGGAACAGGTCTCGGGGATGGCGCACACGGCGGACGCCCGCACCGACGTGCATGCGCTTGGGGCCGTGCTCTACTACGCGCTGTCGGGACGGCCCCCGTTCGATGCGACCTCCTTTGTCGAACTCTCCGCGCAGATTCTCCACGCGGAGCCTCCCCCGCTGGCGTCGCTGTCTCCCGGCGTCGATCCCCGCCTGGAGTCGATCGCCCTGCGCTGCCTTCGCAAGGATCCGGCCCGGCGGTTCGCCTCGGCGGGTGAATTGGCGGACGCGCTGGCCGCGATCCCGCGAACGGCGCCGTCGCGGCGGAGCCGGCTCGTCCCGCTCGTTTCCGCTGCGGCCGCCCTGGCCGCCGCCGGTTCGATTCTCGCCAGCGGATCGGGCGACCGGCCGGTTCCCGTCCGCATGGTCCGCGCCGGGTCCGCGTGGATCGATCGTTCGGAGGTGACGTCCGGCGACTACGCGAGGTTCGTCGCGGCGACCGGCCGGAAGCCGCCGCCCGCGTGGAGGAACGGCCGGCCTCCGAAGGGGAAGGAGCGGCGTCCGGTGACGAACGTCACGCTCGAGGACGCGGCCGCGTACGCGGCGTGGGCCCGGCGCCGCCTGCCGACGGTGGACGAATTGCGCGCCGCCGCGGCCGGAGTCGAACGTCTGAGCGCCGACGATGTGGTGTGCGCTCCGGGGGCGCTGGACGCGGGGCCTGAGGATGCCGGCAGTGGATTCGACGTCGCCGCTTCAGGCGCGCTCCACCTCGGAGGCAATGTCGCGGAATGGACGTCGACGGCTTCGGGCGCGGGGCCCCGATTGGGCATCGTGTTCGGCGGCCACTGGAAGTCGCCGTGGTCCCACTGCGTCCGCCTGCCGATCGAGGAAATCCCGGTCGAGACGAGAGACGCGACGATTGGATTTCGATGTGCGGCGGACTAGTTGATCGCGGAGCGGATCGCGACGACGCTGCGAAGTAGGCGTTCCAGGTCGGAGAGCTTGAGCGAATTGGGACCGTCGCAGGGGGCGCGGTCGGGGTCCTCGTGGACCTCGAGAAAGAGGCCGTCGGCGCCCGCGGCCACGCCCGCGCGCGCGAGCACGGGGATCATCGAACGATCACCGCCGGAGGCCTTCCCGTTCGGCCCCCCGCCGGGGCTCTGCACCCCGTGTCCCGCATCCATCACGACGGGATAGCCGAGCGACTTCATGACGGCGATGGAGCGCATGTCGACGACCAGGTTATTGTAGCCGAACGACGAGCCGCGTTCGGCGAGCAGGAGCTTGCGGTTTCCGGCACCCTCCGCCTTGGCGACCACCTGCTTCATGTCCCACGGGGCGAGGAATTGACCTTTCTTCAGGTGAAGCGCGCGACCGGTCTTCGCGGCCGCGACGATCAGGTCGGTCTGACGGCTCAGGAAGGCGGGGATCTGCAGGACGTCGACCGCGCGGGCGGCAGCGCGCGCCTCTTCCGGCGAGTGGACGTCGGTGAGCACGGGAACGTCCGCCTTGGCGGCCACGTCCTTCAGGATCTTGAGGCCCGCGCGCAGGCCGGGGCCCCGGTAGGAGTCGCCCGACGTGCGGTTCGCCTTGTCGTACGAGCTCTTGAAGATGTAGTGGACGCGGAGGTCGCGGCAGATCTGCGCGATCGCCCGCGCGTGGCGGAGCGCGTGCGCGCCCCCCTCGAGGACGTCGGGGCCACCGATGAAGAACAGGGGGCGCCCGGCGCCGGCCTCGAAGGACCCGATCCGGACCCGAGGCATCAGGCCCCTCCGGTGAGGTCGTCGATGCGCTCGAAGAGGTGGCCGAGCTTGTCGCGCTTCGTCCGCAGGTAGTCGGCGTTCTCGCGCGTGGGCGGGATCTCGATCGGCACCCGGTCGACGACCTCGAGGCCGTAGCCCTTGATCGATACGATCTTCTTCGGATTGTTCGTCATGAGCCGCATGCGGCGGACGCCGAGGTCGAGCAGGATCTGCGCGCCGATGCCGTACTCGCGCAGGTCGGCGGGGAGCCCCATCCTCTCGTTCGCCTCGACCGTGTCGTCCCCCTTTTCCTGGAGGGCGTAGGCGCGGAGCTTGTTGATGAGGCCGATGCCGCGGCCTTCCTGGCGGATGTAGAGGAGCACGCCCTTCGACTTCGCGATCTGCTCCAGCGCGCCGTGGAGCTGGCCGCCGCAGTCGCAGCGCTTCGAATGGAAGATGTCGCCGGTCAGGCATTCGCTGTGGACGCGGACCAGGACGGGCTCCTCCTGGACCTTGACCTTGCCGTCCGTTTCGTCGCCGACTCCGCCCGCGCACAGCGCGAGGTGGATGTATTCGTCGATGAGCGACTTGTAGCAGTGGAGCGTGAAGGTCCCGAAGTCGGTGGGCAGGGTCACCTTCACCACGCGCTCGATCAGGTTCTCCTGGCGGCGGCGCCAGGCGATGAGATCCGCGATGCTCGTCATCTTCAGTCCGTGCTCGGCGCAGAAGGCGGTGAGTTGGGGGAGCCGCGACATCGAGCCGTCCGGGTTCATGATCTCGGAGACGACGCCCATCGGCTGGAGGCCCGCGAGGCGGCAGAGGTCCACGGCGCCCTCGGTGTGGCCCGACCGCACGAGGACGCCTCCGTTGCGCGCCCGGAGCGGGAAGATGTGGCCCGGCCGGACGAGGTCGTCGGGCCGGCACTGCTCGTGCGCGGCGGTGACGATCGTGCGCGCCCGGTCGGCGCTGGAGATGCCCGTCGTGATCCCCGCCCGGGCATCGATCGACACCGTGAAAGGCGTGCCGCGCGCCGACGTGTTCTCGCTCACCATGGTGGGAAGGCCGAGGCGCTCCGCCCGGTCGTTCGTCATGGCGAGGCAGATCACGCCGCCCGTGTGGCGCCGGACGAAGTTGACCGTCTCGGGGGTCGCCTTCTCGGCGGCCAGGATGAGGTCGCCCTCGTTTTCCCGGTTCTCGTCGTCCACGAGGACAATGAGGCGCCCGGCCCGGAGTTCGTCGAGAATCTCGGGGATCGGCGCGAAGGATTGATCCATCTTGGCCCTTATAACAGAGGCCGAAGGGGGGGTCAACGCGACCGGAGCCGGAGGCGGGATCGGACCTCCTGGACACCCGAAACGCCCCAGGCCACCCGGCGGGCCCCCTCGCGATCGGTCTCACTCGTCACGACGCCGTCGAGGAACACGACGCCTTCCTTGCAAGTGACTCGGACTTCCGCGAACCGCTCGTTGCCGTGGAGCTCCCAGAGGACGTCCCGGGCGATCTCCTCGTCGCGGATCTTGGGATCTTCCGAGCGCTTGGGGCCGGCGCATCCGATCGCGACCGCCAGCAGGAGCACTACCGCACCTCTCACGTCGTCCTCCCGGCCGCTTCGAAGTCGGCGATCCGAGCCACCGGGCCGAGCACCACGATCTTGTCCCCCGTCTGGAGCACCGTCTGAGCTTCCGGATTCACGTCGGACTTCCCCCCTCGCCGGAGCAGGACCACGCTCAGATCGTACTGGGACAGGAGGTCGGACACGGGCCGTCCGGCGAGCCGGGATCCCGCCGCCACGTCGATATCGGCAAGATGGAGGTCCTGATTCTCGATGCGGATCGACTGGTAGACGCTGCGGCCCGTGGCGGCGGCGATGAAGGCGGGCACGGCGGTCTGCGACGTCGAGATCGCGGGCATCTTGAAGACGTTGGCCACGCGGTCCGCGAGCGTGTCGTCGAAGAGGCGAAGGACGACCCGGATGTCGGGCCGTATCTCCCGCGCCGTCAGGGCGGCATCGATGTTGGCGAGGTCGTCGTCCGTCGCGAGGATGATCGCCCGGGCCCGGGCGACGTTGGCGTTCTCGAGCGTCTTCTTGAGTCGCGCGTCGCCCCGGACGAAGGGGATCCCCAGTTCCATGATCTCCGCGATCAGGTGGCTCTCCGTCTTGCGATCCACGCCGACCGCCACGAGCCGGAGGACGTTCAGCTCGAGGAGGATCCGGTACCCGACTTTCCCCACTCCGATCACGATGTAGTGATCGCGCATCGCGGACGCTTCCATGATCTGCCACTCCTGAAGGTTCTGCTTGCGGGAGAAGATGAAATAGCCGAGTCGCACGACGGAGTCCGCGACGGCGCCCAGCCCGACCACGGGGATCACGAACCACAGGACGCGGAGCAGGGCCTCGTCGGGAAACCGCAGCTCGGGCTGCATGAAGATCAGGAGGAAGACCCCGTAGCACGACCGCACGTAGTCCAGGGATTCGAGGGTGTACGTGAGGTGGACGAGCAGGCCGCCCCCGAGAACGATGGCGAGGAAGACGGAGACGGGCCACCGGAACTCGTGCGCGAGGAACCGGGCGTACCGTCCCCAGATCGCGAGCCGGAGGCGCTTCACGGGGGTCCATCATAGGACGCCGGGGGACCGGACCGAAGCGCGGCGCGGCCGCCGCGGCATATATCGAAATGATATCATAATGATATTCACCGGGAATTCCCCCGCCCGGCGGCCCCGGGACGCGTCAAATAGAATGGATTGGCGACCCGTAGCACCTGTGTTACAGTTCCCGTTCCGGCGCCGCCGAAACCGGACAACGCCACCGAGGAGGTTTCCATGGCCGACCGCGATCCTTCCACGCACGACGACCCCGCCTCCCCGCCCGGGGGCGGCGACATGGCGGCCATCCAGAAGCTCAAGGGGGCCTACGAGGACCTCAAGCGCGAGATGCACCGCGTCATCGTGGGGCAGGAGCGCGTGCTCGACGAGCTCCTGACGTGCATCTTCTCCCGCGGCCACGCCCTGCTCGTCGGCGTGCCCGGCCTCGCCAAGACGCTCATGATCCGGACGCTGTCGCAGACGCTCTCGCTCACCTTCAACCGGATCCAGTTCACGCCCGACCTCATGCCGAGCGACATCACCGGCACCGAGGTGATCGACGTCGACCGCGCCACCGGGGAGCGCGCGTTCCGTTTCATCCGGGGCCCCATCTTCGCGAATGTCATCCTCGCGGACGAGATCAACCGCACGCCCCCCAAGACCCAGGCCGCGCTTCTCGAGGCGATGCAGGAGCTCCAGGCGACCATCGGCGGCAAGCGCCACCCGCTGGAGCAGCCCTTCTTCGTCCTCGCGACCCAGAACCCGATCGAGCAGGAAGGGACGTATCCCCTGCCGGAGGCCCAGCTCGACCGGTTCATGTACAACATCGCCGTCGGCTATCCCACCGAGGAGGAGGAGCTCGAGATCATGCGGCTGACGACCTCGGGCTTCGACACCAAGCTCCAGCCCGTGCTGTCCGGTCCGGACATCATCCAGATGCAGCAGATCGTCCGCCGGGTGCCGATCGCCGACCACGTGATCCGCTACGCGATGTCCCTGTCGCGCGCCACGCGCGTCTCGCAGGGCGGCGTGCCCGACTTCGTCAAGGAGTGGGTCCAGTGGGGCGCCGGCCCGCGCGCGAGCCAGTTCCTCATCGTCGGCGCGAAAGCCCACGCGGTCCTGGGCGGCCGGTTCTACGTGACCGTGGACGACGTCCGGGCGGTCGCCCACCCCGTGCTCCGCCACCGCATCATCGCCAACTTCTCGGCCGAGGCGGAGGGCGTCACGACGGACAAGATCATCGACAAGCTCCTCGAGGTCATTCCCGCCAAGGAGGCGGATCTCGAGAAGCAGTCGGGGCTTCCCCAGGTCACGTCGTAACGCCGTTCCGGCGTAACCCCGGGGGATGACCCATGGCCGCTAAGAAGCCCGACTTCCTCGACCCCAAGGTCCTCAACAAGATCACCCGGCTCGATCTCAAGGCGCGCCACATCGTCGAGGGCTTCGTGGCGGGGATGCACAAGAGCCCCTACCACGGGTTCAGCGTCGAGTTCGCCGAGCACCGCGAGTACACGCCCGGCGACGACCTCAAGCACCTCGACTGGAAGGTCTTCGGACGGAGCGACCGACTCTTCATCAAGGAGTACGAGCTCGAGACCAACCTCCGCTCGCACATCCTGCTCGACTGCTCCGAGTCGATGGACTACGGGAGCGGCGAGTCCACGAAGCTGGAGCTCGCCTGCCTGATCGCGGCCTCCATGGCGCACCTCATCCTCCGCCAGCAGGACGCCGTCGGGATCGTGACCTTCGACAAGGAAGTGCGTTCGTTCGTCCCCTCGCACTCGGGCAAGGGCCAGATGAGCGCCGTCCTGGGCACGCTCAGCGGGGCGAAGGCCGCGAACAAGACCGACGTCTCGACCGTCTTCCACCAGCTCGCGGAGCGCTTCACCCGCAAGGGTCTCGTCATCATCATCAGCGACCTCTTCGACGATCCGGACCGGTTGCTGAAATCGCTGCAGCACTTCCGCCACCGCCGGCAGGACGTGATCGTCTTCCACGTGCTCGACGAGTACGAGGTCACCTTCCCTTTCCAGAGGATGACGCTCTTCGAAGGGCTCGAGGAGTATCCGAAGCTGCTCGTCGACCCGCGGGCGCTGCGCCAGGCCTACCTCGAGGAGGTCGAGCGGTTCGTCTCGCGGATCAAGCGGGGATGCGTCCTGAACTCGATCGATTACGCGCAGATCACGACCGACCGACCGCTCGACATCGAGCTGACGAAGTACCTCGCGGGACGGCTGGCCCTGGGACGGAGGTGACGGCGCGGCCGTACGGACATGCAATTCTTCAATCCGGCCCTGGTGTGGTTCGCGCTCGGCGGCGCGATCCCGATCATCATCCACCTGCTCCACCGCCAGAAGTACCGGCGGGTCAAGTGGGCCGCGATGGAGTTCCTGCTCGCCGCCCTCAAGAAGACCCAGCGGCGCCTCCGGCTGGAGAACCTGATCCTGCTCCTCCTCCGGATCCTCATCATGATCATCCTCGCGTTCGCCATCGCGCGGCCCTACCTGCGGGCGGCGCCCCTGGGCCTCCTCGAGGATTCGAACACGCACCATTTCCTCGTCATCGACAACACCTACAGCATGGCCTACAAGAAGGGGCCCAAGACCTACCTCGACCTCGCGCGCGAACAGGCGGACAAGCTCCTCGATTCGCTCTCGCCCCACCTGTCGGAGACCGACAAGATCACCGTGATCCTGGCCTCGGCTTATCCCGAGGTGTACGTCGTCTACGCGTCCAAGCTCAAGAGCGTGAAAGAGATGGTGGCCGCGATCCGGCCGTCCCACTACTCGTCCGGCATGTACCAGACGTTCCGGCTCCTCGACGAGCAGGTCCGCAAGTCGACGAACCTGGAGAAGCGCATCTACCTCTTCACGGACCTCCAGCGGAGCGGATGGCAGAGCCTCGATGAAACCGAGGGGAAGCGCTTCGGAGAACTTCTCAAGCGACTGTCGTCGGCGCCCGACACCAAGATCAGCATCTACGACGCGTCGCCGAAGGAGGCGGTGCGGGACATCGCGGACAACCGGGGCCTCGTGGCCCTGTGGGTCGAGAACGACGTCCTGGACACCAAGTCCGTCACGACGTTCCACGCCGATCTCTACAACTGGTCCGCGGTGAGCTACCCCACGGTGGACGTGAAGTTCCTGGTCGACGGCAGCTACGTGGGCACGGCGACCACGCCGCTCCCCCCGAATTCGCTCATGCCCGCGACCCTCCGCCACCGGTTCCACGAGCCGGGCCCCCACTTCGTCGAGGCGGTGATCGACTCGGACAACCTCGATGTCGACGACCGCCGCTACCTCTCGCTGGACGTGAAGACGTCGCTCTCCGCGTTCATCGTCGACGGCAAGCCCCTGTCGCCCCCGGAGTACAGCGACGCCGACTACCTGCGGATGATGCTCGCCAGCGCCGATTTCTCCATCGGGGGCCCGGTGACGTCCGAGATGTTCACCGCGGACGACCTCGACAAGCACGACCTGCTCGTCCTGTGCAACGTGCAGGCGCTGACCCAGGACAAGGTGGCCAAGGTCGAGGAGTACGTGCGCCGGGGCGGCGGACTCCTCGTAACGATGGGCGATCGAGTGGATCGCGCGGCCTGGAATGACCTGGTCTACCGCGACGGCCAGGGCCTGCTCCCGGGCCGGCTGGCCGACGTGGGCGGGACGCCGCCGGAGATCCAGCCCCGGGTCGCCCACCACATCAAGCAGTATTCCGGGCGCCATCCCGCGTTCCGCGCCTTCCTCAACGGGCCCGGCCCCTTCTCGCTCGTGTTTTACCAGTACTTCAAGTTGGAAAAGGTCGAGCCGGAGTCGGTGCTCGCCGTCCTGGACGACCCCGGCAACTCGCATCTCTTCGTGGAGAAGAAGTTCGGCGAGGGGAAAGTCGTCCTGTACACGAGCACGATCAACGCGGAATGGGACGACAACATGGCGGGCAAGGGCGCTTTCTTCAGCATCGTCCTGTCGCTGGCGCCCTACCTGGCCGCGCGGTCGTCCGGCATGAAGAACCTCCAGATCGCCGACCTCATCCAGCACTCGATGCCCGCTGAAAAGTACTCGAACGTCTTCGTGATGGAGACGCCGACCGAGGGCCAGACGTCGATTTCCATCGAGCGTCCGTCGCCGAACAGCCCGTGGTTCATCGTCTGGTACCCGAGCCGGCCGTCGTCTTTGCCGGGGACGGCGCCAGAGAACAAGCCCGCCGTGAACGAAGGTCTCAAGTACGCGGGACGGTACGCGCTCATCCGGCCGCGGGCGGACGCCTCGGGCCAGGACGAGCTGATCTCCTACTTCGCGGCGAATCTCCCCCCGCGCACGAACGCGGCCGAGGAGATCCTGCGGTGCGAGGGCAACCTGGACAAGATCACCGCCGACGAGCTCCGCCGCCGGTTTCCCGATTTCAAGTTCTTCCTCGCCGGGGAGGGACAAGCCGTGGGGGCGTCGGAGACGGCCGGGTCGAGCCTGATCTGGAAGTACCTGCTCTACGCGTTGTGCGGATTCCTCGGCCTCGAGACGTTCCTGGCGTGGTTCTTCGGACGGGCCAAACAGTAGGACGCTCATGAACCTGTTGTCCAAGATCCAGGATCCCGTGCCCTCGGAGCCGGATCTGCTCTCCCGGCTCCTGGGGGTCGACAAGATCGATCCGAACCTGGGGCCCACGACGCTCAACTGGCACACCCAGCTTCCGCTGTGGCTCATCGTGCTCGTCGTCATCCCCGCGGTCGCCGGCCTGGTGTGGCTGATCTACCGCCGCGAGCGCACGGACGTCCCGGCGGCCGCGAAGTGGATCCTCGCCGGCGTGCGGACGCTGATCCTCCTGCTCGTGATCGCGATGCTCTGCGGCCCGATGCTGACCCTCGAGATCGTGAAATTCAAGCGGGCCCACCTCCTGGTGCTCATCGATGACTCGCTGTCCATGCGCCGGAGCGATCCGCCGTCGCGCCTCGATGAGCAGATGAAGCTGGCGGACGTCACCGACCTGTGGAACAAACAGGAGCCCCTGCCCCCCGAAGTCCGCGCCCAGCTCCTCAAGCTCAGCCGCGCGGACCTGGTCCGGAAGGCCCTGGAGAACCCCCGGCTGGGCGTCCTGACCAAGCTCGAGGAAAAGCTCAACGTCGCTTACTTCACGTTCTCGAAGGGCGTTCGGAGCGTCGAGGGCCGGGACAAGCTCCTCCCGACCTATACCAATGAAGCCTGCCTTGGGACCGAGACGGCGATCGGCGAGTCGATCAAGCAGGCCCGGTCCATGTACAAGGGGCTCCACGTGGCGGGCGTCGTCGTCATCTCCGACGGCCGCAACAACCTGGGAATCGATCCCGCGACGGTCGCCAAGGAGCTGAAGCAGCAGTACGTTCCGGTGTTCACCATCGCCGCGGGCATTCCCCAGCGGATGAAGGACATCGCGTTCCTCGACCCGGAGTCCAAGCAGGTCGTCCGCGCCAACAACCAGCACCACGTCAAGTTCACCGTGCGCAGCGAGGGCTTCGACGGCGAGGAGATCGACCTCACGCTGCACGTCTACCCGCTCCAGCCCCAGGACGCGGCCAAGGACTGGGCCGTCGTCGACCCGGCGGAACTGGAGAAAATCCTCGCGGACCCCGCCACCAAGGTCGAAGAGACGAAGAAGATCGTCCTGAAAGAGGGGAGCGAGCGCCAGCGGGGCGACATGACGTGGATGCCGTCCGTTCCCGGCGAATTCCTCGTCATCGCGCGGACTCCCGGCCGCGAAGGCGAGCGGACCGCCGCGAACAACCACGTCGCCCAGCGCGTCAAGGTCGTCGACGACAAGGTGCGCGTCCTGTGCGTCGATCATCCGCCCCGGTGGGAATTCCGCTACTTGAGGAACGCGCTCATCCGCGACCCCAAGGTGCTCGTCCACTGCTTCCAGACCAGCGCCGACGAGGGGTTCGCCCAGGAACACTCGATGGAGCCGTCGGACGAGAAGTTCAAGCAGCCCCTCCGCGAGTTCCCCAGGACGATCGAGGAGCTCCTCGTGTACGACGTGATCATCCTCGGGGACATCAATCCCTCGCTCTTGGGCGGCACGGAGGCGTTGAACAACATCAGGCGGTTCGTCCTCGAGTTCAGCGGGGGCGTCGTCTTCATCTCGGGACTCATGTACGCTCCGCGCAGCTTCAAGGGCACGCCGCTCGAGGATCTCCTGCCCGTCCACCTCGAGGAGGCGCGGGAGTCCGAGCTGTATCAGCAGGTGTTCGGATACGCCCTGACGGACTACGCCAAGGCCGACGGCGGACACCCCGTGATCCAGTTCCCGTCGCTGCCGGTCGGCGACCTGCCGAAGCTGATCGAGAAGTGGGAAGACCTCGACAAGCGCGAGGACGACCTGCCGGGGATCCGCTGGTTCACGAAGGCGCGCGCGAAGCCCACGGCGCAGACGCTCGTGGAGATCACGGGGCTCCAGGGGCAGGACATCCCCGGGAAGCGGCCCCCGCTCTTCGTCATCTCCAACACCGGGCGCGGCCGCATCTTCTGGAGCGCGACGGACGAGACGCACATCTGGCGGTACCGGGTCGGGGACCAGCCGTGGTTCTACCCGTTCTGGCAGCAGGTCATGTACTGGGCGATGGACCGGAAGCTCAGCGGCGCGCAGCGGTACCAGATCTACCTTCACCGCCACGACCGACGGTACGTGATGGGCGAGAACGTGCTCCTGAGCGCGAACGCCTTCTCGCGCGACTTCCAGCCGCTCCAGGATCCCGAGCTGGAGGTCAACGTCGAGCCTCCGCAGGGCGCGCGCTTCACCATCCGGCTCTCCAAGAGCCAGGACAAGGACGGCTTCTACGAGGGCGCCTTCCAGCCCCGCGAAGTGGGCGCCTACCGGATCTGGTCGGGGGACGAGGACGAGACGTCGCGGGCCGTCGAGAAGTTCGTCGTGTACATCCCGAACCGCGAAGAGGACGAGCCGATCCTCGACACGGCCCAGCTTCGGGAGATCGCGCGGGAGGCGTACCGCGGCAAGGGAACCACGCCCCAGGAGCGGGAGGAGTATTTCTTCCCGATCACGGAGATCGGCCGGCTGCCCGCGGCCGTCGATTCCAGCCCGCAGCAGCAGTCCCAGCGCGTGGACGACGACCTGTGGGACTCTCCCCTGGTCTACCTTCTATTCGCATTGCTGATCACAACGGAGTGGGTGTTGCGTAAGATCTTCAGGATGCTGTAACGGGGGCGGCGGATCAGCCCGCCTCTCGCGATAACCCGATCATGACGTACATGCCCACTCGATGCGCGGTCCTCTTCGCGTGCGCCCTTCTCATCGCGCCGGCCGCTCCCCAGGAAGCGGACGACGACCAGAAGAACACCGCCCTTCTCCGCGTCTACCCCGGCATCGAGGAGCTGGTGGCCCGCGCGGACGCGCAGGCGGCCGCGGGGAAGTACGTCGAGGCGCTCGAGATCTACGGGGAAGCCCAGAGACATCCGAACTCGCTGGTGCCGGTCGAGAAGAAGGGGGCCGCGCCGGCGCGGTTCGTCGGGGTCCTCGAATTCAGCCTGAAGCGGATCGCCGCGTGGCCTCCCGAGGGACGGGCCGCGGCGCGGCGGCACGCGGATCCCGTCGCCGGGCAGGCCTTCCGGGCGGCGCAGGCGTCCCGGGACGCGCAGGGGCTCGCCGACGTGGCGCTCCGGTATCCCCATTCCAGCTTCGCGGACGACGCGCTGGCGCTCGTGGGAAACCTGCACCTGGAAGCGGGTCGCGCGGCCGAGGCCGCGTTCGCGTTCGAGCGGCTCCTGGCGCTTCCGGACGCCGGGATTCCGCGCCCCGTCGTGCTCGCGCGCCTCGGCGAAGCCTTCGCCCGAGCCGGCCGGTCTGAAGCCTTGAAGGCGCTCATCGAGCGGGCCGCCCGGGAGGAACCGGAGACCAAGGTCATCCTGGGCGACCGGCAGGAATCGCTGGTCGAGGCGCTTCGCGCGCTCGCGCGATCGGCGCCGGCCATCGTCCCCGCGATCCTGGCGCCGCCGTCCTGGGAAATGATGCAGGGGAATCCGTCCGGCGTCCGCGTGGCCGAACCGGTCGAGTTCGGCCTCCGCCAGTGGAGCGCCCGCCTTGACGAGGCCCGCTTCCAGCCGGAGGAGGATGGGTGGGGCGGCGGCTTCGGCGAATCCAAGCCGGACGCGGAGTACCGTCCGGTCATTCCCGCGGTAAGCGACGGCATCGTCTACTTCCACACGGAATTCGCGATCCAGGCTTGGAACCTGTATTCCGGCTCGGCGGAACCGCTGTGGTCTCATCGCGTGCCCGTGCCCGCGGGCCAGCTCCTGTTCGAGGAGCGGCTCGTCCACGCGACGTCCGTCTCCGACGGGCGCGTCTTCGCGAACCTCATCACCGCGCTCGGACAGCCCGAGGTCCAGTCCAGCTACATCCGCGTGAAGTACCCCTTCCCCAAGCGCGCCCTGTTCGCCCTCGATGCTTACACCGGGAAGGTGCTGTGGCGCCTCGGCGGCGTCCCGGGCGCGGACCGCTTCGAGGACGGACTGAGCTTCTCGACGGCGCCGACGCCCGCGGGCGGCCTCCTGTACGCCGGGGCCATCCGCCAGCCCCACCCCACGGATCCATTCGAGCACCACGTCGTGTGCGTGGACCCCGCCACGGGCAAGGTCCGGTGGTCGACGTTCGTCGCTTCCGGCGGCACGGAGATCAATCTCTTCGGCAACAGCACGCGGGAGTCGCTCGGGTCGCCGGTTTCCGTGGAGGGGGACTCCGTCTACTACGGAACCAACCACGGGGCCCTCGCGTCCTTGGACCGCACGACGGGGCGGCTCCGGTGGGTCTCGCGCTACCTCCAGCTTCCCGTGAGGCCGACGCGGCGCATCGACATCCAGCGCGGAAGTCTCCAGTGGCTTCCTTCGGCTCCCGTGGTCGCCCGTGGGCTCGCCGTCTTCACGCCCACGGATTCGACCTACCTGTACGCGCTCGACGCCGCGACGGGCGAAGCGCAGTGGTGGAGAAAGCGCAACGAGCACCGCGCGATGGGCCCCTCCGACGGGACGTTCGTCGTGCTCTCGGGCCCGGACGGAGTGGAGTGGCTCGACCTGACCCGGGGAGGCAAGCTGGCCGGCCGGTACGCGCCCAGCGGGTTGATCGTCACCGGGCGTCCCGCGTTGACCACCGACGGGATCTTTGTCCCGGCGCGCGCGGGCCTGTACCGGGTCGCGCTCGAGACGGGGTCGGAGTCCGGATTCTTCGTCGCCCCCTGGCGCGGCAGCGGATTCGACGGGGGAAACCTCGTGGTGGCCGAGGGGGCCGTCGTCGTCGGCGGCGCGAAAGCGGTCGAGGCGTTCGTGAGCCGCACCGCGGCGGACGCCACGATCGAGGCGGAGCTCAAGAAGCACCCGGACCGCGCGGACGTGGTCTACCGGGCCGCGCTCCGCCTGCTCCAGTCCGGGAAGGACGATCGGGCGTCGGAGTTGCTCGCTCGCGTGATCGAACTCGTGTCCGGCTCGCAGCGTGCGTCGGATGCCCGGCTCGATCGCGCGGCGCGGAAGCGCCTGTTCGCAGTCTCGAAGTCCACCGGCCTGGCGGCCCTGGCGGCGGGCAAGCACTCCGAGGCGGCCGCGGCGTTCCAGCGGGCCGCGAAGGCCGCCCCGGACACGGTCTCATCCGTGGAGGCGACGGCCCTGCTCGCCGAAACGGCCGAAGCCCGCGGCGATTTCTCGGCGGCGATCGGCGAGTACCAGAAGCTCCTGAAGGAGGCCGGCGAGGAGCGCGTGGGCGGCGTCCGCGTCTTCGATCTCGCCCGCGGCGCCATCGCCAAGGTGCTGGTGGCCGGCGGACGGGATCCGTACAAGCCCTTCGAGGACGAGGCGGAGCGGCTCCTGCGGAAGATCAAAAGCGATGGATCTCCGGATGAGCTCCTGGAAGTTTACCGGGCCTATCCCAACAGCGGCGCCGCGGAGCGCGCCGTGCTCGCCGCGGCCGAGGCGCATTCCCGGCGCGGCCGCCCCGACGAAGCCGCCGCCACGCTGAGAATGTTCCTTCGCGAATTCGCCGGGTCCGGACGCACCCTCGAGGCCCAGGCGGCGCTGGTCCTGGAACTGGAGAAGCGCTCCCGTTTCGCGAACGCCGCGGCGATTCTCCGTCGCATGGCGGGCGCCGGCCCCAAGTGGGAGGTGACCGTCGAGGGCCGCCGCGTTCCGGTCGGCGAATTCGTCGAGTCCCGCCTCTCGCTCGAGGTCTACAAGCGCGCCGAAGGAGCCGCCCCTGAAATCCGGCTGACGCCCCCGTTGAAGAAGTCGACGGTCTACACCGAGCGCGAATTCCTGCTCGGCGCGGCGGTCCTGAAGCCGGAAGGTCCCGCCCTCGCGGAGGGCTCGGGGTTCCTGTTCCTCAATTTCGGCGGCGCCGTGAAAGCCATCGATCCCGCGTCCGGCACGCAGGCGTGGAGGATGGCCACCGATCTTCCGGTCCGGTCGGCCTTCGTCCAGGAGAACGCGCTCCTGTTGTGCTCCGAATCGTTCATCGCGCGCGTCAAGCCGGCGACCGGAGCCGTCGAATGGAAGCACACGCCGGGGACGCCCATGAAGGGGTTCTGCCGGGCCGGCGCCATGCTCTGCTACCTGACCACCGACCCTCGATCCGCGGGCCTGGCCTCGGTGGTCGCGATCGATCCGGCGCGGGGCGGCGTCGCCTGGTCGCAGACGTTCGCCGGCCTCGCCCTCTCGGGCCTGATTCCCGCCGACGATTCCGTGGCGGTCGTCACGGTCGCCCCTCACCAGATCCTGCTCTTCGACACCGAGACCGGCCGGGCCTCGACGCCCGTGCCGCTCTTCGTGAAGGGCTCGGGCCTGAGAATCGTGTCGTCCTTGAGGAACATGCTGATCCTGCATTCGGACGAAGGCGGCTTGCAGGCCTACGAGCTGCCCGCGGGCACGCGCCGCTGGTGGGACCGCCTGTCGAACTGGTCGGTCACGGTGATGACGTCCTCCACCGCCGGCCTCCTGGTCGCGGGCACGGAGGGAGGTCAACCGGCGGCGATGCTTCTCGATCTCAGGACGGGAAAACGTCGCGGCGTCGCCGAGGATCTGGACGGCGTCGCGGCCGCGCCCGCCTCGATGAACGACCGGATGGCCGCGTTCGCGGTCCGCCGCGACCTTCGGGATCTCGGCACGCGGGCCCTCGATCTGACGGACTCCCGGCTGAAGACCGCCTGGAGCGTGGCGGCCGGCCGGGAAGAACTGCAGGCGGTGCCGCTCCTGGCCGGGGGTCATGCCGCGGTGCTCCACCTGACCGCGACGCCGGAGGGAAAATTCGAATGGTCGGTGGACCTCCTTGAACCGGGGGGGCGTCGCGTGCAGAATATAAGGGGCGAAACGCCGCTGGAGCGGCCCCCCTCCATCGCCCTCGCCAACGACGCCCTGATCTTGCTCGTGGAAAATCGGATCGAGGTATATCGATGAAGTTGAAGTGCTTCTGCCTGGCGGCCGCGACGGCGGTCGCGTTCACGGCGGCCCCGGCGGGCGCTCCGGCCCAGGAGCGGACGATGGGAATCGCCGGCGACCTGTTCACCCCGGAGGTCAAGAAGGCGGTCGCCCAGGGGCTCGACTGGCTCGCCGCGCGCCAGAATCCCAACGGGTCCTGGAACTGCAAGATCGGGTACAAGCTCTTCGAGGATTACCACGGGGAGGACGGCCAGGACGTCGGCGTGACCGCGCTCTGCGGGATGGCCTACATGGGGGCGGGGCAGGTCCCCAATCGCGGCAAGCACGGCCGCGTCGTGGCGCGCGCGCTCGATTTCGTCCTCTCCTGCGTCCGCGAAGAGGACGGCTACATCACGTCGAACGGCACGCGCATGTACAGCCACGCGTTCGCCACGATGTTCCTCGCCGAGGTGTACGGGACGACGCCCCGCGCGGACCTCCGGGTCAAGTTGAAGCGCGCGGTCAACCTCATCGTCAGCGCGCAGAACCACGAGGGCGGATGGCGGTACCAGCCCATCCCGGTCGACGCCGATCTCTCGGTGACCGTGTCGACGCTCCAGGCGTTGCGCGCGGCCCGCAACACGGGCATCGCGGTGCCGATGGAGACGATCAACCGCGCCACGGCCTACGTCAAGCGGTGCGCCCGCTCCTCCGGGTTTTCGTACCAGGCCGCGACGGACTACACCATGAACGACACGCGCGTGTCGTACCCGCTCTCGGCCTGCGGCGTCGTCGCCCTCTACAGCGCGGGCGAATACGATTCGAGGGAGATCCGCAGCGGACTGGCGTACCTGTCCCGTTCCTCCAGGCTCCGGGCGGGTCGCTACCACTATTTCTACGGTCACTACTACGCCTCGCAGGCGATGTACCTCTCGGAGCTGAAGCACCAGGGGGGATTCCGGGACTACTACACCCGGGTCCGCGACGAGATCCTGGAGCGGCGCGACAAGGACGGCGGGTGGACCGACGACGTGGGCCGCACCTACGCCACCGCGATGGCGATCATCGTCCTCCAGATGCCCTGCGAGCTGCTGCCGCTGTTCCAGAAGTAACCGCCTTCGCTCAAGTCCCCGTTCCCGGGTTACGGTGGAGCTGCCGCGAGTCGATGTCGGGGACTGCTATCATGACGCCGTAGCCAAGACAGGAATTCAGAAACAGAATCAAGGCGAAGGCGTATGGTTGCCGTTCTCGAGACCGAAGGCCTCACGCGCCGGTTCGGCCGCATCCTCGCCGTCGACGGCCTGAACCTCCGCGTGGAAGAGGGGGACGTCTACGGCTTCCTCGGCCTCAACGGGGCGGGCAAGACCACGACCATCCGGATGTGCCTCCAGCTCATCCGCCCCACGGCGGGCCGGGTCCGGATCTTCGGCCAGGACCTGCGGACCTCGTTCATTTCGATCATGAGCCAGATCGGGGCCCTCGTCGAACTCCCCGCGTACTATCCCCATCTCTCGGCCCGGACCAATCTCGAAATCCTCCGCATCATGTCGCCCGGCATCGAACCGGCGAGAATCGACCATGTGCTCGAGCTCGTCGGCCTCGCCGCCCGAGGCGACAGCGCCGTGCGCACGTACTCCCAGGGGATGCGCCAGCGGCTCGGGATCGCTATGGCGCTCCTGCCGCGGCCCCGGCTCGTCATGCTGGATGAACCCACGAACGGACTCGATCCCCAGGGCATCGCGGACATCCGCGCCGTCCTCAAGGATCTGAACCGGCGCGACGGCGTGACCCTGCTCATCTCGAGCCATCTCCTGCACGAAGTCGAAGTCACCTGCACGCGGGTGGGAATCCTGAAGTCCGGGAAGCTCATCGAGCAGGAGTCGGTCGAGGCGATCCTCGCGAAAGCGGGAACCTCGGTCCGGATCCAGGCGGATCCGGCGCCGCGCGCGCTCGAAGTCGTCCGGGCGATCCCCTACGTGCAGGGAGCCGCTTCGGATGGAGACGGAACGGTGACGGTCCGGGTGGCCCCCGAGCGCCGGGCCGAGCTGAACGCGGAGCTCGTGAAGGCGGGGATCAAGGTCTCCGGTTTCATCCCGGAACAGATGACGCTGGAGAGCTACTTTCTTTCGAGGTGAAGCCGTGGCCGGACGGGTGATCCGCCTGACGCGCGTCGAACTGATGAAGATCGTCCTTCATCCGTTTTTTCCCGTCGCGCTCGTGATCCTCACGACCGTGACGATCCTCGGCGCGTGGGCTTTCGAGCCCAAGGAAACCCTCTGGAGAAAGCCGCACGCCCTCCTCCTCTTCGCGATGGGCGCCAAGACGGGGCTGAAGTTCGCCTCGTTCCTCCTCGTGATCTTCGGGAGCCTCTCCTTCGCGGGCGAGTTCGACAAGGGGACGATCCGGCTGATCCTCACGCGACCGGTGACGCGCACCGACGTCTTCATCGCGAAATGCCTCACGGGCCTGATCCTCGCCGCGCTGTTCTTCGCCGCGGTGCTGGCCCTCAGCTTCGGGTTCGGATGCCTGAAAGGCGAACTGGGCCCGGTGTGGGACGGCGAGCAGGGCCTGATCCTCTCCACGGCGGACACCATCTCGGGCCACGCCGTCAAGGCGGTCACCCTGAGCGTCGCGGGCGTCCTGGCCGCGGTCTTCCTGGGCATCGGCATCTCCACCGTCGTGGAGTCGTCGGGATTCGCCCTCGCGATCGCCCTGACGCTCTTCATCGGGACCGACCTCGGCTGGGCCGGGCTCATCCGGGACGAGCACGTCTTCAGCTGGTATCCCAGCTACGCCTTCGACACGTTGCGATCCTTCGCCGAAGGGTCGTCCACCCTGTGGCGGTCCGCCGCCGAGGCCCGGGTCAACGTGGGGATTGCCGTTCCCGTCTGGCTGGCCGTTCCGGCGGCGTACGCCGCGGTCTGCTCGCTCGTCGGATACGTTCTCTTCCGCCTCCGGAACATCTTGGCGTAGCGGCCGGCCGAGGTCTGGAGGCTGGTAGCTGGAAGCCGACAAGGCTAGAATCCTCGTCCCATGAGACTTTCCTCCCTCCTGAATCCGAAACTGGTCCGGTGCGGCCTGGCCGCCCGTACCAAGGAGGAGGCGCTCTCGGAACTGGCCGGGATCCTCGTGTCGGCGGAACCCTCGCTGACGGAGGCGGAGCTTCTCGCCGCGCTCGCGGACCGGGAGAAGCTCGGGCCCTTCTCCATGGGCAAGGGCATCGCCTTTCCCCACGCCCGCACGGAGAAGGTGAAGGATTTCTCCATCGTCCTCGGGACGTCGCCCGAGGGGCTCGACTTCCGCGCCCCCGACGGCCAGCGGGTCCACGTCGTGATCCTCTTCGCGATTCCCAAGAAGCACTCGAACCTCTACCTCCACACGCTCGCGGCGTTTCTCAACTTTTTCACGGCCGAGGGAAACCTGAAGCGCGTCCTCGAGGCGAAGGGCGGCGAGGAGCTGATCTCCATGATCGACGCGGTCAGCGCGCGCGGGCGGGAAACGGTGGTCCTGCACGCCCCGGCGGCCGCCCCGCCGGGGCTGAGCCCGCACACGACCGTGACGAAGGCCTTCGAGGCCCTGTCGGCGGCCAAGGGGGAGGCGCTTCCCGTCATCGACGAAGCGGGCAACCTGGTCGGCGAGGTGACGTCCGCGGCCATTCTCCAGCTCGCCCTGCGCGACCATCTCCTCTCGCTGTCGGCGCCCGGCGTGCTTTCCCCGGGGCCGTCGCTCGAGAAGGCGTTGCGCCAGCACGCGGATTCGCCCCTTCACACCGTCGCCGGACTCGTGGCCACCAACGGATTCCGGACGGTCCAGGAAGACGACACGCCGCTCCAGATGGCGGCTTCGCTGGCGCAGGGCGGGCGCACGACCACGGCGTACGTCCTCCGCGGGAACAAACTCGTGGGCACGATCACCTCGGGCGAGATCCTGCGCCGCCTCGGCGCTTCCCGTCCCGCGCCTTGATGGCCTCGCTCTGGCGCCTCGGGTCGGTCCCGTACCTCAACGCCAAGCCGCTCCTGTGGGGGCTGGATCAGGATCCGGCCGTCCGGTTGACGCTCCGGCCGCCGGCCCTGCTCGTGCCCCTGATGGCGCGCGGCCGCTTCGACGCGGCGCTGCTGCCGTCGATCGAGACCCTCCGGCACGGATTCGATCACGTCCCCGGCATCGCCATCGCCTCGCCGGGCCGCACCGACAGCGTCCTGCTTCACCTGAAGGGGCCCCTGCGCCGCGTCCGCACCGTGGCGCTCGATCGCAATTCACGGACGACGAACGCGCTCGCGCGGATCCTCCTGGAAAGGAGGTACGGGCTCCAGCCGCGCTACGTGACGCACGATCCGGAGGGCGGCCCGGACTTCCGCAAGAATCCGAAGATCGACGCGGCCGTCACCATCGGCGACGCGTCCTTCCGGGACTGGGGCCTGCCGTCGCTCGACCTCGGAGCCTCGTGGCGCGACTTCACGGGCGTGCCCTTCGTCTTCGCCTTGTGGGCCCTGCGGAGACGCGATGCGTCGCTCGAGCGCCGGCTGAGAGCCGCCGCCAGCGAGGGCCGATCCCGCCTGCGGACAATCGCCGACGAGGAGCATGCCCGCGTCAACCTCACGCGGGAGGAGTGCCTGCTCTACCTGACCGAGCGCATCTCCTACGACTTCGAGGCGGCCGAGCGGGTGGGACTGCGGCTCTTCGAGCGCCATGCCCGCGCCCTGGGGCTGCTGGACTCGACGCCCGCGCGACGCTAAGGTTGCATGCCCATGCTGACCACGACGCCGGTGCGCGACGTCATCGAGAAGGCCAAGTCGGGAGCCCGCCTCACCGACGCCGACGCCCTGCTCCTTTTCGAGCGCGCGAACCTGCTCGACCTCGGCGAAGGGGCCGACGCCGTGCGGCGGCGGCTTCACCCCGAACCGGTCGTGACCTACATCGTCGACCGCAACGTCAACTACACGAACACCTGCATCACGTACTGCAAGTTCTGCGCGTTCTATCGCCCGCCCGGCCATCCCGAGGAGTACACCCTCACGAAGGAGCAGCTCGGCGATAAGATCCGCGAGACGCAGGCGGCCGGCGGCGTCCAGATCCTCCTCCAGGGCGGGCACCACCCCTACTACAAGATCGAGTGGTACGAGGAGATGCTCCGGTTCATGAAGTCGTTCGGGATCCACGTCCACGGGTTTTCCCCGAGCGAGATCACGCACGTCGCCCAGCTCTCGAAGCTCTCCGTGGCGGAGACGATCCGCCGGATGCGCGCCGCGGGGCTCGACACGATTCCCGGCGGCGGCGCGGAGATCCTCGTCGACCGGGTCCGGATGGAAATCAGCCCGTTGAAGCTCATGACCGACGGCTGGCTCGACGTCATGCGCGAGGCGCACGCCCAGGGGATGAAGACGACCTGCACGATGATGTATGGCCACGTCGAGACGCTCGCGGACCGCGTCGAGCACCTGCGCCGCCTGCGCGAGGTGCAGGATGAATCGCGGGCGCGCGGCAACGGGGGAGGTTTCACGGCCTTTATCTGCTGGAGCCTCCAGGCGCCCAATACGGAGCTCGCCCACCTGCCTCCGACGGGCGGACACGAATACCTGAAGACGCTCGCCGTCGCGCGGATGTACCTCGACAACATCCCCAACCTGCAGTCGAGCTGGGTCACGCAGGGCGAGAAGATCGGCCAGATGGCGCTGAAGTACGGCGCCAACGACATGGGGTCGACCATGATGGAGGAGAACGTCGTCAGCCAGGCGGGCGCGACGTTCCGGATGCCCGAGCCCGCGATCGCGCGCGTCATCCGCGATTTTGGTTTCACCCCCAAGCGACGGGATTGCTACTACAACATCATCGACTCGCCTTAATTTTCTTGCCCTTCCGTCTCCACCGGCGATAGATTTTTTCCTGCGGCTCGGCGACGCTCTGCCGCACACCGGGTGGAGGCGAAAGATGAAGCTCCTCACCGGATTCCTGCTCCTGCCCTTCCTTTCCCTGTCCGCGGCGGCCCAGTCGTGGACTCCGAAGACTCCGCCGCCGGATCCCATCGGAGCCGGCGCCTCGGCGGCGTCCGCGGGCGGACTCGCGTATCTCCTGTGCGGCGGTGGCACGTCCCAGTTCTTTTCCTACGATCCCGCGACGGACGCGTGGGCGCCCCGGGCGGACCTGCCGGCGGTGGTTGATACGGGCGCGGGGATTGCGGCCGCCGGAGCGTTCCTGTACGCGACCCAGGGCGGGAATCTCGACGGCTTCTTTCGATTCGACGTCGCCGGAAACGCCTGGACGAAGTTGAGCGCGACGCCCTTCCGCGTGCAGGACAATTCCAAGATCGCGGCGGCGGCGGGTTCGATCTACCTGCTCGAGGGCGCCGCATCGGTCGCCTTCGCGCGCTTTGATCCGGTGTCCGGCTCGTGGTCGCCCCGAGCCCCCCTTCCGATCGGGGCCCTGCCCGGCACGTGCCTGGTGGCGCTCTCCGACGGCCGGCTGCTGGCGATCCCGGGGGGCACGCTCGTGCCCCGGTTCTACGACCCCGCGCTCGACAGATGGACCCCAGGACCCGAGGTCCCGGTTCCCGCCGGGCCTGGATCATTGCTCACAGTCCACTCCGACGGACGGATCTTCTTCATCGCGGGCGGCACGACCGACATCTACGAGGCGCCGCCGGACGCTTCGACGTGGGTCGAGCTTCCCACGGACGCCCCCGGGCTTCCCTCGACGCAACCCGTCGCGTTCGCCACCGGCGAGATCTTCGTCATGACCCCGACGACTTTCGTGACCTTCGCGAGCCTTCCGGAGGCGGCGCCTCCGGCGGATTGCGATTGCGATCACGGTTCCGATTTCGGCGGATGTTCGGCGGGCGGGCGCGCGGGCGCGGCGGCGCCGGTCGTCGCGGGGATTCTCGTGCTGCTCTACGCGCGGCGGCGGAGCGTCGCTTCGTAGGCGGCGATCACCGCGTCCGCCTGGCGCCGGATGTCGAACGCCTCGACCGCCTTGGCGCGCGCCGCCTTCCCCATCGCGAGCCGCTCGCCGCGCGAAGCGGCCAGCCGCTCGATCGCCGTCGCGAGGTTCTCGGGCGTGTCGTCGACGACGAGTCCGGTGCGGCCGTCGTCCACGAGCTCGGGAATCATCCCCCGGCGCGCGCCGATCACGGGCTTCCCCATGGCCATCGCTTCGCGCAGCGCGCGGCACGTTCCGTCCGATCCCGGCACGAGGAAGAGCAGCGCGTCGAAGGCCGCGACGGTCGCGAGGTAGTCCTTCCCCAGGTAGCCGGTGAACGTGACGACCTTCTCAAGTCCCAGGCGGCGCGCGGGCTCGACCGCCACTTCATCCATGTGCGTGCCGCGGCCGACGACGAGGACCCTCAACCCCGGGACGCGCGCCCGCTTCACGCCTTCGAGCAGCACGTCGAACCGCCGGTGGCGCTGCATTCGGGCGACGACGCCGAGCACGAAGCCCTCGGGAGCGAGCTCGAAGCGCGCGCGCGCGGAGTCGGGGGCGATCAACGGATCGAACCGCTCCAGGCGGAGCGCCGGCGGGATGAGCCCGGCGCGGCCGTCGAGTCCGAAGGTCCGGGTGTCGGCGCCGAGCGCGGACTTCGAATAGGTGAGATACCCGTCGGTCAGGCGGCGCAGGAGGAACGAAGAGCCGGGCCCCCGCTTCGTGGGGATCGCCTTCTGGTTCGTGCGGACGACCGAGGTCCCGGCCCGGGCCCGGCGCGCGGCGAGACCGCCCAGCAGATGATCCTGCGAGAAGTGGACGTGGAGGATGTCCAGCGATTCGGAATCGCACATCGCGCGCAGGGTCGCCATGTCGGAGAGGTTGTCGAGGAGGTTGATCCGGCGGTTGAACCGGAGGCCGTGCAGGGGCTCCAGGCCGCGCTCGCGGGCCGCCGCCGGGAGGTTGGTCGAGGC
>DASRJF010000224.1:0-11063 GCA_035649615.1 Planctomycetota bacterium
TTTTCCCACGGGCTCGGGCGACCCGGTCGCGGGATACTGCAGGGCGTCCATCAGGCTGAGATCGTGCTGGACGTTGTGGTGCACCGCCATCATTCGCTGTTGGAGGCCGGACCGGGAACTTGCTCTCGGCGCCCCGACCCCTAGGGCCGCAAAGACGGCCGCGAAAGCGGCCACGAACAGAATCCGATTCTCCCGTCCTCCGGCCCGCATCGTGAATCGATCCGGCCAGTCCCGCGGGGGTTCCAAGGAGCGGGACCGCCAAGCCTCCATCCTGAGGATTTGCGCGTTCCGAGATTCCTTTAGTCGGATCCGTGCACAAGGCCGGCCCACGCGGAAGCCTCCATCACGTGGGCATGACCCTCCCGATCAGTTTGTGGTATCGATCGCCGGATCGGATCGAGGGCAATCTCGAGAACGCGTAGGTCATTGAAGGATGAACTCTCGGGACTTGCGTTCCGAGTCCTTGGCCTGTCCGGGGTCCTGAGTCCGAGGTCCGTCCAGGGCCCGAGGCAAAAGACCTCGCGCGCGGCTCGTGACATTCTGGGGGATCCAGACTTCAATGCGAAGGGATCTGTCCCGAAATCTTTTTGCCTGTGAACTGCGATTCCCAGCGCCGGTCATGGCCGCGTGAGCTGCCTTCAAACGTCTCTCCATTCTCGGAGAGGACGATTCGGTACCAGTCGATTCCGATTCTCTTCGGATCCGTCACCCGTACGCCTTTGAGTTCCATGCTTCGCCGACCGGAGTCGAAAGTTCCGCGGAGCGTTTCAATTCCGGTCGTCTGGCCCAGCAATTCCGCGGCCTTCGCGGGATCCTCGAGGAGCAGCCGCGGGTCCCCCGGCAGCCTCTCCGGAGTCCATTCGATGGCACCCTCGACAAGGTCACCATCGATTGAGAGTTGGATCCGACATCCGAAGATGTCCTTGGCATGCCCAATCCACTGGCCGACCCAGAGGCTGTCCGTGGCCGACCTCACCCGCCAGGCCCCGGGGTTTTCCCTCAAGGGCCGGAAGCCCAGCGCCTGGTTGACTACCCAGGGGATCTGTTCGGCGCGAGAAGAGCATCGGAACCACTCCGTGTTGATTCCCATGGCATTGCCGCCCCGCACATATTTCGAGAGCTCGTTGTCTTTCCAATCATGGCACCACTCCCTGACGCTGCCGGCCATGTCACGAACTCCATAGGGGCTTTCATCCTTGAGGTACGTTCCGATGGGTTCAGCCTTGCCCCCATAGCCCTGCCTCGAAAGCTGGCCTTTCGTGAAGCTCCAGTCGAAGTGATTTCCCCAGGGATAGAATCGGCCGTCCGCTCCGCGCGCCGCCTTCTCCCATTCGATGTTCGACGGCAGACGGTACGTTGCCCTGCCTCCTCGCTGCTGGTCCCTCCTCGAAAGCCACTTGCAGTAGGCTTCCGCATCCTCCCATGCGATGCCGACGACCGGCCATTGCGGATCGTAATGGCCGGGAATCGAAAACAGGGCCCCTGGAGGCGGTTCCGTCCACAGCCGGTTCGATGCCGGAGTCTCTCTCGGCGTCCTATGGAGCGCCTTGTCGAGGCCTTCCGCGGCCAGCACGTCATTGACAAACACGAGATACTCGCCGAACGTCACCTCGGTTTTTCTAAGGAAGAAGTCTCCGGTTGTGACGACCTTTCGCGCCGCGGCGCCGAAGCCGATCGAGTCTTCCCCCATGATGAAAGGACCCGACGGAACGTACACGTAGTCCGGTCCGATCTCTTCGTCCGTATAGAGTTTCACCCGTTCGCTCAACCGCGTGCCGCGTCCGATGAAGGCCGGGTAATGGACGTCGCGGAATCCCGCTTTGCGGAGCACGCAGAGGTAGGAGCCCGCCGGAAGTCTCAGCGTTTGAACGGGGCAGGAACCCCATCGATTGAACGAGGAGCACGCAAGTCCGGACGCTTCGCCGGATGAAGCGGGCGGGTCGGAAGCCACAAGGGAGGAAGCCCTGAAGGGTCGGGGTATGAGGCGGCGGTCGCTTCCTTCTTCGTACCGGAACAGGAAGACTTCCGCCCCGGACGGCTCGGAATCAATCGTCGCCGTTCCTTGTCTCAGGAGCTTTTCACCGTAGTGCCCGTCGTCGAAATGGCGGATCAACTTTTCATTCAATTCGATTCCGCGGTGATCACGGTTCTTTTCCGCGATTTCGTATTCGACGAAGTAGAGCGCCGAGAGCGCCGCCCTGGCTTCGGCGTTGGCGGGATCCACTCCAAGAGCCGACGTGTAGGCGACGATGATCTCCGAATGGCGCAGGGCCGCTTCGCGGTCCTTTTCTTCCCGGCGCTTCTGAAAGGCCCAATAGGTGAGCTTCTTTTCCTCCCCATCGTGAGGCTTGACGGCGGCGGCCGCCTCCGATTCCTGCCGCGTCAGTTCGCCGAGTTCCGCCTGCATCCGATTCCAGTCCTCGCGGGCGTCATGGCCCTCGCGCAGCAGCCCGGCCACCTTGGCGCGCTTCTCCGCCGAGCGAAAGGCGAGGAAGCCGGTCGCACCCACCAGGACCGCCATGGCGACGGCGGAGACAACACGGTGCCTTTTCGTCCATTTCCATCCCTTGATCAGCGGACCCGCCGGCCGGGCGAGGATCAGTTCGCCGGCCAGGAAACGGGTCAGGTCGTCGGCCAGTTCGCGCGCGCTTCCGTACCGGCGCCCGGGGACCTTCTCCATGCACTTCAGGACGATCGTCTCCAGGTCCCGGTGAATCCGGGGATTCACCAGTCGCGGCCGCACCGGGTCTTCCTCCGCGACCCGCTTCAGCGTGTCGAACACGGACGAGGCTTCGAAGGGGATCCGGTTGGTCAGCACTTCGTAGAGCGACGCGCCGAGCGAATAGACGTCCGATCTCTCGTCGAGTTTCGCGCCGCGCGCCTGCTCCGGACTCATGTAGGCGGGCGTCCCGACGATGGACCCCGACAGCGAGAGCTTCTCGCCGCCCTGGATCGGTCTCGCGAGGCCGAAGTCGAGCACGACCGCGCGCCAGCCGTCGTCGGCCTTCTCGACGATCAGGTTTTCGGGTTTGAGGTCCCGATGGATGATTCCCTTGCGATGAGCGTGCTCGACGGCGCGAGCCGCATCCCGGAGGAGCGTGACCAGCAGCCGCCAGTCGCTCCGGGGGAAGGTCTCGATGGTCCGCCCGGAGACGTGCTGCATCGCGATGTAATGGCGTCCGTCGATCTCTCCCACTTCGTAGATGGCGGCGATCCCAGGATGGGAAAGGCCCGCGGCGGTCTGCGCCTCCCGCTGGAAGCGCGCGAATTCGCCGGGATCTTCCTGCCGCAGGAACTTGAGGGCGACCCAGCGGTCGAGCCGGGAGTCCTTCGCTTTCCAGACTTCACCCATCCCTCCCTTGCCGAGAGGCAGGTCCAGGAGGTAGGGGCCGAAATTCATTCCGGTGGACAGGGTGGATGAGATTTCAATCCCGGGCTCCTGGGATTCGGGATCGGCCGTCGCGACCTGCGCCAGGCACCATGGGCACGAGCCGTCGAACCTGGCCTGGACCAGGTCCGAATCCATCACGTTCCCACAGTCGGGACACCGGAAGGGAACGGTCATGCGACCCTCCTCGCCGGGGGAATCCCCGCGTTCCCCCCTCTTCCGATTTGCGAGGCCTTGGAGTCCTTTAGGGAGACTTGAAGAGTTCCCGGATTTCGTCGTCGACTTCGGACTCGTTTTCGACGGTCTCCAGGAGGACGGACCGGATGTGCTGGCGCAGGCTGCGCCGCGCGGCATGGAGCAGGTTCGTGATGGTGGTCACCGGTTTCCCCGAACGGCGGGAGAGATCCTCGTAGCTGAGGCGCTCGGGACTGGAGCCCAGGTGGGCGCCAATCAGCGCCGCCAGCTCCGGCCCGTGGCGAAGCGCCAGGTCGTGCTTGAGCTTCTGGTAAGCCTGGTCGAGGACGGAGATGATCCAGGCGCGATGATAGGCCGCCTCGGGAGTCTCCGGGCCGGGCGGCCCCGCCGAGATTTCCGCTTCGATCCGGGTCCGGTCCAACGAAATGACCGGCGCGTCTCCGCCTCGCTTCCGCCGCCCCTCGTATTGAAGCTCGTTGCCCACGTAATTCCGGAGCACGGCCAGGAGGTAGTTCCGGAACCGCCCCCGGGCCGGATCGGCGTTCGCCATCAGCTCCTTCCCGAGGAAGTAACCGAAGAATCCCTGGATGTGGTCCTCGGCGTCCTCGGCCCCGAAGCCCTTCCGACGCAAGTAGGCGTAGAGGGGCGGCCAGTAGATGCCGCACAGGCGGTCCAGCGCGGCCCGGCGCCCGGAGTCCGTGCTTTCCCGGGCCTGCAGCACGACCGACCAGAGAGTCGATTGAAAGACCGCGGGATCGCGTTTCATGGGTGGCGAACCCATGGTATTCCTCGCCGTCCGCGCGTCAAAGAAAAGGTGATCTCTTGGGGGTTCAGGTCCGCCGCGGTCCTGCCGATGATCCCTGTGATGGGCGACACCGAACATCTCTGCCGCCACTGCGGGTCCGGAGGATTCTGGAGCGGGGTGGGGCGCTTCTTCCGCAGCATGGCGCGGCCTTCGCGGCGCGAGGACCGCCTCCAGTACATCCCCATCGACGAGATCCAGGACAACCCGTTCCAGCCCCGCGAATACGTCGTCGAGGCTCCCCACGCGACGCTGCGGGCGTCGATCGAGAAATACGGCGTCATCGTTCCGATCATCGTGAACCGCGACCACGGCCGGTACGTCCTCATCGCCGGCCAGCGGCGGCTCATGGCGGCGCGCGACCTCGGCATGAAGATGATCCCCGCCATCGTGCGCACGCTGGGCGCGCGCGAGATGATGCAGGTGGCGACGCTCGAGAACCTGCACCGCGAGAGCCTGAACCCGATCGACCTCGTCCTGATGATCGACCGGCTCCGCCCGCGCTGCCCCGGCGTGAGCGAGGCCGACCTCGCCGCCACGATGGGGCTGAAGCCCGAGGAAGTCGCGCGCGGCCGGTCGCTCCTGAAGCTTCCCGTTCCCGTGCAGGAGGCCCTGCGCGCGGGCATGATCTCCGAGTCCCAGGCGGAGATCATCGCGGAGATCGAAGATTCGAACGTCCAGCTCGAAGTCGTCGAAATGGTCTACAACGCCGGCGCCGACATGACGGACGAGGACCTCCGGGGCGTGGTCGACCGCATCATCCGCAAGGAGCCCTCGTTCGTGACCACGAACGGGAGCCCGCACTTCCACGCGTCGCACTGCCCCTACGCGATCGGCATCCCCGACGACCGCCGCGAGAAGTTCTACACGAAGCGCGAAGCGGGCCGGCGGGGCAAAGTTGCGTGCATGCAGTGCCTCTAGACAGAACTCAGACTTCAGACATCAGACTTCAGTGACTGACAGCTGTCAGTCATCAGTCATCAGTCCCCAGGCGTTGCTAAGATATTCCCATGGACCCCCGCCCGGCCGTCACCAACTGCACGCTCGCGGAGTTCGAGGCGCTCCTGGAAACGCTCGGCCTCGAGCGGTGGAGGGCCAAGCCGATCCTCCAGTGGGTCCACCGCCGGCGGGCCGGCTCCTTCGAGGCGATGACCGACCTGTCGAAGGAGGACCGCGCGCTCCTCTCGGAGCGGTTCCGGATCTTCACGTCGACCGTGCGCGAGCGGCGCCAGAGCCCCGACGGGACGGAGAAGCTCCTGCTCGCCCTCGAGGACGGCAACCTGATCGAGACGGTCCTCATCCGCGAGGGCGACCGCCGGACCATCTGCGTCTCCACGCAAGTCGGCTGCCCGGTGAAATGCGTCTTCTGCGCGAGCGGGCTGAACGGGCTCGTGCGGAATCTCACGGCGGGCGAGATCGTCGAGCAGGTCCTGCTCGTCGCGCAGCTCCTCCCGGCGGAGGAGCGGATCGACAGCCTCGTCCTGATGGGCATCGGCGAGCCGCTGCTCAACTACGGCAACGTGGTGCGCGCGCTCCGGAGCTGGAAGGCCCCGTGGGGCGCGGGCATCGGGTACAACCGCGTGACGCTGTCGACGGTCGGCATCCTCGACAAGCTGGAGATGCTGGTCGAGGACGGCGTGACGCCCAACCTCGCGATCTCGCTGCACGCCCCCAACGACGCGCTGAGGCTCGAGGTCGTGCCGACGATGAAGAAAAAGATCGCCGACCTCGTCAAGGCGGGCATCACCTACAAGAACGCGACGCGCAAGAACGTGACGTTCGAGTACGTCCTGCTCGCGGGGATCAACGACGACCGCAGGCACGCCCTCGAGCTCGGCAAGAAGGTGCGGGGGACGCGCTGCAAGGTGAACGTGATCCCCTTCAACACGGTGGAGGAGACGCCTTACAAGGCGCCGTCGGCGGCGCGCGTCGACCGGTTCGTCGAGGCGCTCGGATCGTGCGGCGTGCCCATCATGGTGCGCAAGCGGAAGGGCGACGCGATCTCCGCCGCGTGCGGCCAGCTGCGGGCGGTCGCGGAGCGGCCGGTCTCGAGCGAAACGGCCTTGATCCGCGGCGAGGCGCTTCCGATCCCGCGCGAGGCGCTCCCCGATTCCCTCCCCGGGGACGGGGCGCCGTGACGGTGGAGGTCAACCTCGTCTACGGGGCGGCCGCCGCCGTCTCCTACCTGGCCGGAGCGATCCCCTTCGCCTGGATCACGACCCGGCTCGTGAAGGGCGTCGACCTTCGCACGCAAGGCTCGGGCAACGTCGGGGCGACGAACGCCGCCCGGGTGCTGGGCACGGCGTGGTTCGTCCCCATCTTCGCGCTCGACTTCCTCAAGGGATTCGCGCCCGTCGCGTGGCTGGCGCCCTGGGTGGCGAAGACGTGGCCGTGCCCGGTTTGCCCCGCCCCGGAGCCTATGCTCATGGCGGCCTGCGGCGTGGCGGCGCTCGCGGGCCATCTCTTCCCCGTTTATCTCGGCTTCAAAGGCGGGAAGGGCGTCGCGACCGGCGGGGGCGTCGTCTTCGCGCTGAGCTGGATCGCCGGGTCGGCGGCGGTCGGCTTGTGGGTCGTCGTCTTCCTGGCTTCGCGGTACGTCTCGGTCGCGTCGGTGTCCGCCGCGCTGTCGCTGCCGGTGGCGCAGGCGGTGATCGCGCCCGGCGCGTCGGTGCGCCTGGCGCTGTTCGTGGGGATCGCCGCCACGGTCGTCTGGCGCCACGTGGGGAATCTCCGGCGAGTGCTTCGGGGCGAGGAGCCGCGCGTCCGGTTCGGAGCGCCCAAGCCATGAGCGAGCTCCTGGTCGTCGTCGGCTCGGGCAGCTGGGGCACCGCGATGGCCCTCGTCGCGCGCGCGGCGGGCTTCCGCGTCCGCCTGTGGGCGCGGCGGGCGGAGCAGGCGGCCGCGATGAAGCGCGATCGCGAAAACCGCGCCTACCTGCCGGGCGTGCCGCTGCCTCCGGAACTCGAGATCGTTTCCGAGGCGGCCGCGCTCGACGGCATGAACCGGCTCGTGTGCGCCGTCCCGACCCAGCACGTGCGGGAGACGATGACCGGGCTGATGCCGCGCATCCGGCCGAAGACGCCGATCCTGTCGCTCTCGAAGGGGATCGAAATCGGGTCGCTCGCGCGGCCCAGCGAGATCCTGGACTCGATCCTGGACGAGCCGCGCGTCACGGTCCTCTCGGGCCCGAGCCACGCCGAGGAGGTGGCGCGCGGTCTGCCGACCGTCGTGGTCGCCGCGTCGCGAGAGGAGCCGGAAGCCCGGAAATGGCAGGAGTCGCTCTCGTCGCCCTCGCTGCGCCTCTACACGGGGGATGATCCCGTCGGCGCCGAGTTCGGCGGGGCGCTCAAAAACGTCATCGCCATTGCGGCGGGGATCGCGGACGGCCTGGGCCTCGGCGACAACGCCAAGGCCGCGCTCGTCACGCGCGGAATCGTCGAGATGGCGAGGCTCGGCACGAAGCTCGGCGCCCGGCGCTCGACGTTCTTCGGCATCTCGGGCATCGGCGACCTCATCACGTCCTGCACGAGCCGGCACGGGCGCAATCTCCGGGTGGGCCGCGAGGTCGCGGCAGGCCGGAAAGCGGAGGACGTACTCAAGGGCATGGTCGCCGAGGGCGTCTGGACCTGCACCGCGGCGCGCGGGCTCGGCCAGAAGCACGGCCTCGACCTGCCGATCACGGAAGAGGTGTGCCGGATTCTCCATGAAGGCAAACCGCCTCTCGAGGGGCTGAAGTCCTTGATGACAAGGTTGCCGAAGAGCGAAGCCACTGACTTGGGGTAAGACTTCAGACTGAAGACTTCAGACTTCAGTATCCGAACCTCAGACTGAGAACTTGAAACTGAGAACTTCTTTCTGAAGTCTGAAGTCGGAAGTCTGATGTCTGTCCATCATCCCTTGATGCAGGCGATCGGCTTCAAGCGAACGACTTTGTCGGAGATTCCCGCCCGTTCCATCACGTCCACCACCTCGGTCACGTTCTTGTAGGCCTCGGGCATCTCCTCGACGATCCCGTCGCGGCTGTGGGCCATGACGACGACGCCGTGCTTCTCGAGCATCTCGCGCTGGAGGTCGCGGCCCTTGAGCATCCGCTTCATGGCGCTCCGCGAGTGGCGCCGGCCGGCGCCGTGGCAGGTCGACGCGAACGTCTCCTTCGACGCCCGCGCGTTTCCGATGAGCAGGTACGACGCGCGACCCATGTCGCCCGGGACGAGGACGGGCTGGCCGAGGTCCCGGTACGCCTCGGGGATGAGCGCGTGCCCGGGCGGGAGCGCGCGGGTCGCGCCCTTGCGGTGGACGCAGAGCTTACGCTCCTTCCCGTTCACCTCGTGGGTCTCGAACTTCGCGATGTTGTGGCAGACGTCGTACACGAGGCGCGGGCCCAGATCGTCCACCGTCCGGCCGGTGGCGCGGGCGAGGGCCCGTTCGGCCACGCCCTTCATCACCTGCCGGTTGGCGAACGCGAAATTGGCCGCCGCGAACATGGCGCCGAGGTAGCGCTTCGCCTCGGGGGATCCCAGCGGGGCGCAGCAGAGCTGCCGGTCGGGCAGGCGGATGCCGTACTTCCCGGCGGCGCGAACCATCGCGGCCAGCGATTCCTCGCAGACCTGGTGGCCGAACCCGCGCGAGCCCGAGTGGATCGCCATCGCGACCGTTCCGAGCTCGAGGCCGAAGCGCGCCGCGGCCGCGGGATGGAAGATCTCGTCGACCACCTGGAGCTCGAGGAAGTGGTTTCCGCTGCCGAGCGACCCGACTTGCGGGAGCCCGCGCTCCCAGGCGCGCGAGGGGACGGCGTCGGGGTCCGCGCCCTCGAGCCGCCCGCCCTCCTCGATGTGGAGGAGGTCGTCGGGCGAGCCGTAGCCGCGCTCGAGAGCCCAGCGCGCGCCTTCGGTCACGAGCCGCGCGCCTTCCGCCCGGTCCTTGACCCGGATCGTCCCGTCGCTTCCCACGCCGGCGGGAATGTCGCGGAAAATCTGGCGCGTCACGTCGCGGATCCGGTCCTTCACGTCCGCGTGGACCAGGTTCGTCCGCACGAGCCGGACGCCGCAGTTGATGTCGTAGCCGACGCCGCCGGGCGACACGACGCCCGACTCGGCGTCGAACGCGGCGACGCCCCCGATCGGGAAGCCGTACCCCCAGTGGAAATCGGGCATCGCGAGGGAGGCGCCGACGATGCCCGGCAGCTGCGCGACGTTCATCACCTGCCGGAGGCTCTCGTCGTTCCCCGCCTGGTCCATGAGGTGGCGCGACGCGTAGATCCGCCCGGGCACGCGCATGTCCCCGACGGGCGCGATTTCGAAGAGGTGGTCGTTGACCTGGCGCAGCGGGATGTCGGACATCGAACTACCAGTCGGAGAGGATCTCGGGTCCGGACGGAATCCAGAGGCGGCGGCTCTCCCGGTCGGCTTCGTCGTCGTCGGCCGCGATGTCGATGCCGAAGATTCCCAGGACGAAATCGAGCGCCTCCGCCGGGTTGAAGCCGGCCTCGACCCCGATCACGAGCGCCATCACGCCGATCTCGATGTCCCAGAATTGCATCGAGGGCTTCCGTATCGTGCCGAGGGAGTTCGCGAAGGGCGAGACCAGGTTGCACCGGTGGAGGAGGTTCTGCGGGTCATCGCCGATCCTCAGGGCATGGAGCGACACGGTGTCGGGATCGGCGAGCGACGCGAGGTAGGACAGCGGCAGGTGATCCTCGACGCGCCGTTCGGCCGTCGGGATCCCGTACGCCCAGCCCCCGGCCCATCGCCGGCTCGAACCCAGGCCGAGGTGGAGAATCTCGGTCGTCGTGATGTTGGCCTGGAGGCCGGTGCCGATCGATCCCTCGACGCGGACGATGTCGCCGAGGTCGCGGGCGCGCGATCCGAGATACGCGCACCCCGGCATCAGGAGAACCAGGACGAGAGTCAGCCTCATGGCTCAGACGTCGAAGATAACACGCGCGGTCCATCCGGAGGATTCGCGGCGCACCTCGAGCTGGTGGTACGTCACCGCCTTCAGTTCCGTCCGCAGGCCGTCCCGGACCGGGTCGAACCGGGCCGCGGAGCCGCGCGCGCGGAGTCGATTTCCCTCGATGCGGAAGTCCGGAAAGTCGACGAGTATCGCACGGCTGGCGAGGAACCTGTACAGCAATTCCGAGAGGAACGACCGCAGCAGGAGATCGGGCGCGTCGTCTTCCACGTCGATCGTCTCTTCGCCTTCCCCCGTGGCGGGCGGGCGCTCCACCAGGATCTCGTAGAGCCCGCGCGCGGCGCGCCGGAAGAGCGCCTCGAGCGTGCCGGCGCGGACCTCGAATCCGACGTCGCCGGTGTGATCGAGGAACGAGAGATCCTCCATGTCCAGAGGATACTAACTTTGGACTTTCGCGCCCGTGGCCTACAATAGCCGCCCATGCCCCGCACGCTCGCCCTCGACGGGCGCCATCTCACGTTCGACGACCTGCGGGCCCTGGTCCGCGACGGGCCGCAGGGAAAGACGGTCCGGCTGAAGCTGGCGCCGTCCGCGGTGCGCGCGATGAAGCGGTCCCGCGCCGTCCTCGAGAACGCCCTGGCCGAGGGGCGGACGGTGTACGGCGTCAACACCGGCTTCGGGAAGCTGAGCGACACGCGGATCGAGGAGGGCGCGCTCGAACAGCTCCAGGCGAACCTGCTGCGGAGCCACTCCATCGGGTCGGGTCCC
>DASRJF010000225.1:0-3522 GCA_035649615.1 Planctomycetota bacterium
TTGTCGCCGAGGCGGTTCCAGGCGTACCACCCCTTGCCGTCGCCGTCCCAGCGGCAGCCGCCGAGCTTCACGACGCGGGTGTAGCCGCCCGGGCGCCCCTCGAACCGCTTGGCGACGTCGTTCACGATCTTCTTCGCGACCTTGGGATCCCGCACCACGTCGAGGATCGCCCGGAAGGCCGCGAGTCCGCCCTTCTTGCCCAGCGTGACGAGATGCTCCGCCATGCCGCGGAATTCCTTCGCGCGGTCGAGCGTCGTCATGATCCGGCCGTGGATGAAGAGGCTCGTGACCATGTTCCGCTCCATCGCCTGGCGATGGGCGGTGGTCTTCCCGAGCTTCCGTCCCTTCAGCCTATGTCTCATGGATCACTTTTCCCGTCTTCGGCAATCGGCCAATCGCCAATCGCCAATCGTCTTTTACGCGGTTGGAGCCGGCGCCGCCGGCTTCTTGCCGACGATGCCCTCGACGTCCGTGCCCAGGACCAGGCCGAGCTCCGAGAGCTTCTTCTTCACCTCGCGCAGCGAGGTCTTCCCGAAGTTCCGCACCTTGAGGAGGTCCGTCTCGGACCGCGACACGAGCTCGCCGAGCGTCTCGATGTGCTCGCTCGCCAGGCAGTTCGCGGACCGCACCGAGAGGTCCAGCTCGGAGATGGACATGGAGAGCTTGAGCCGGAGCTCGTCGCGCTCCTTCTCCTTCTTCCTGAGGTCCTCTTCCTTCTTCTCGTTGATCTGCAGCTCGCGGCCGAGCTCGAAGTACTGGACGTACGGGTTCAGGTGCTTGCGGAGGATCTTCGACGCCTCGACGAGCGACTCCTCGGGCGTCACGGTCCCGTTCGTCCAGATCTCGAGGACGAGCCGGTCGTAGTTCGTCAGCTTGCCGACGCGGGTGTTCTCGACGCGGTACCGCACGCGGCGGACCGGCGAGAAGCTCGAGTCGACGTGGATGGTGCCGATGTCGCCGTGCTCGCGCGCGTGCTCCTCGGCGGTCACGTAGCGGCGGCCGCGCCGGACGTCGATCTCCAGCGTCACTTCCGAGTCGTCCGCGAGCGTGAAGAGCGGGAGGTCCGGGTTGACGATCTCGACTCCCGCCTCGGGCTGGATCATCGACGCGCGGACGACGCCCTTCTTCTTCGCCTCCAGGTGGAGCGTCTTCGCGGGCACGTCGCCCGTCATCTTCACGACGAGCAGCTTGAGGTTCAGGATGATGTCCGTCACATCCTCGACGACGCCCTCGATCGTCGTGAACTCGTGCGAGACGCCCTTGATGCGGGCCGCGGTGACGGCCGCCCCCTCGATGGAGGAGTACAGGACGCGGCGGATCGCGTTCCCGACGGTCGTGCCGAAGCCCCGCTCGAACGGCTCGGCCGTGAACGTGGCGTACGTGGGCGTCGCCGTCTTCTCGTCCATGGCGACGCGGGTCGGCAGCTCGAACTCTTTCCAACGGATGCGCATGAAAAAATCCTCCGTGACGTTCGTTCGCTATCAGCGGCGCCCGGAGGTTCGGGACCGCGCGGCGCGAACGGGCGCCTATCGACTCATGTACTCGACGATCAACTGCGATTCGAGCGGCACTTGCAGCTCGCGGACCGTGGGAAGCTGGACGACGAGCCCCGACAGCGCCGGCTCCTCGGTCACCTTGAGCCAGGAGGGGCAGTCGATGACGCGGCGGATGGCGAACGCGTCGGCGACGAGCTTCCTGCTCTTCTCCTTCTTCGCGGCCTCGATGATGTCGCCGGCCGCGACGAGGGCCGAGGGGATGGTGACCTTCTTCCCATTGACGCGGAAGTGGCCGTGCAGGATCAACTGGCGCGCGTGGTCGCGCGACAGGCCGAAGCGGAGGCGGTAGACGACGTTGTCGAGCCGCCGCTCGAGCCCCTGGACCAGGTGGTCGCCCGTGTTGCCCGGCTGGCGCTCCGCCTCGCGGTAGTAGCGGGCGAACTGGCGCTGGAGGACGCCGTACATCTTCTTGGCGCGCTGGACCTCGCGGAAGTGGATGCCGAAGTCGGTCATGCGGACGCGCTTGGCGCCGTGCTGGCCGGGCGGCCGGGCTTCCTTCTCCATGGGGCACTTCGCCGTGTCGCAGCGGGTGCCCTTCAGGAAGAGCTTCACCCCGACGCGCCGGCAGATCCGGCATTTCGGCCCCAGCAGTCTGGCCACGCTAGACTCTCCTCTTCTTCCGCGGACGGCACCCGTTGTGCGGCAGCGGGGTCACGTCCTCGATGGCGCGCACGTCGAGGCCCGAGGCCTGGAGCGCGCGGATGGCGCTTTCGCGGCCCGCGCCGGGCCCCTTGATCTTCACTTCCAGTTCGCGCACGCCGAACTTGGCCGCCTTCTCTGCGCACGCCTCGGCGGCCTTCTGCGCGGCGAACGGCGTCGACTTGCGCGATCCCTTGTAGCCGATCGTGCCGGAAGAGGCCCAGCAGAGGGTCTCGCCGCCCGGGTCGGAGATCGTGATGATCGTATTGTTGAAGCTCGCCTGGATGTGGCAGACCGCGCGGGGCACGAGCTTCTTCGCCTTGCGGGGCCCCTTCTTGGCGGCGGCTTCCTTGGCGCCCTCCGCGGGCTTGGCCCCCGCTTCCGGTGCCTTGGCGGCCTCAGCCGGCTTCGGCGGAACCGCGGGCTTCTTTTCCTCAGCCACTTTCGTCTCCTGGGCTAGTTCTCAGACATCAGACATCCGACATCAGAAGTTCTCAGACTGATTTCTGATGTCTGATTTCCGATTTCTATCCTTGCACTTTGGCGATCTTCTTGCCGGCGACCGTCTTGCGGGGACCCTTCCTCGTGCGCGCGTTCGAACGCGTCCGCTGGCCGCGCACCGGCAGGTTGCGGCGGTGGCGCGCCCCGCGGTAGCAGGCGATCTCCTTCAACCGCTGGATGTTCTGCTGCATGAGCCGCTTGAGCGCGCCTTCGACGGTGTAGCCCTTGTCGACGATCGAGTTGATCCGGCTGAGCTGGTCCTCGCTCAGGTCCTTGACCTTGAGGTTCTCCGGGACGTTGGCGTCCTTGAGGATCCGGCGCGACAGCGTGTCCCCGATCCCGTAGATGTAGGTCAGGCTGACCCACACGTGCTTGCCCGCCGGGATTTCGATTCCTGCCACGCGAGCCATTCGCTACCCCTGTCTCTGCTTGTGCTTGGGATTGGCGCAGATCACCCGGACGCACCCCTTGCGCTTGACGATCTGGCACTTCTCGCAGATCCGCTTCACCGACGGCCTTACTTTCATGATCAATGCTCGCGGTAGATGATCCGGCCCTTGGTCAGGTCGTACGGGGACATCTCGATGACGACCTTGTCCCCCGGAAGGATCTTGATGTAATTCATCCTCATTTTGCCCGAGACGTGCGCGAGCACCAGGTGGCCGTTCTTGAGCTGCACCCGAAACATGGCGTTGGGAAGGGACTCCTTTACCGCCGCCTCCACCCGGATGGGCTCTTCCTTGACCACAAATCTCCCGAAAAACCCGCCGACAAGAGCGGGGAAGTATATCGGACGACCCCAACAAGGTCAACCGGAATCAAGGCG
>DASRJF010000226.1:0-2269 GCA_035649615.1 Planctomycetota bacterium
TGCTTCTTCATGCCCGTGAGGGTCATGCGGAACTTCCCGGCAAGGTCCGTGATCGAAGCGTCCGCACGCCCGAGCTGCTCCAGGACGCCGCGTCGAGTGGCGTCCGCGAGCGCGGCGAACGAGGCATCGAATCGGCTCCGAAGATACTGAACCATATGGTTCAGTATATAACACACGGATTGGCGGCCTGCAAGGGGAATCCGAGCGCGCGCCGCGTTGCCGGCCGCCTTCGCTCCCCCATCGACCTCATGTCGATGCAGATTCGACCGACTCGGGGATCCCCAGGCCCTTAGACGAAAAAGGGGGATTGGATCTTCATCGCGCTTGGAGACGCGCGGGTGGCCGGGCTTCCGGACAACGCAGACGTGGACAAGTTCAATCGCGCACGGCGTTGCTCCAACCGGAGTAAATTCATCCAGATTTGTAGCCAGCGCCCAGGTATCAGCGAAGCAACTCCGTTTTATGATGCCCGGCCTCGCGGGCAACCAGCTGGGCGGCGCGGGGAAAGCCGGTCCCGCCGTAGCGCCGGCCGTCGATCTCTGCATGTAACCCACCCCGCGACTTGACGTATCCGCATCAGGGATCGAGTGAAGATGAATCCGCAGGGGTTGCTGCCGGTCGAAGTCCGGATCGGCACGTGGACCGTCGAGTGGCGTCCCGGCGACTTTTTCATCCCGGATATCGGCTCGTTCAGCTTCAAGAAGATCGTCCTTCCGTTCGAGATCGTCGGCGATGTCCCGCACGATTCGGGCTACGTGGTGGTGAAACTGGAGCACGGGTTCCGGTTCGAGATCCTGCAGGGCACCCACCTGAAGGAGCTGGAGGCTTTCAAGAGACGGGGATCGGCGGAGACCCTGTCGGCCTCGCGCGGGACCTCCTATTGCTTCGATTGCGCCCGGGACGCGGGGATGATTCCGACGTCGTGGAGCGGGAGCGACTGCCCGGGATGCCGCCGGCCCTACTGCAGGAATCCGTTCTGTTTGAGGAGGCTGGAGTCCGGCGCCGCGCGGGACGGCCTTTCGATGTGCCGTTCGTGTCGCGTGTCGTCCGAACTGGTGGGTGACAGGTGAGGGTGCGGGGATGATGCTCCGCGACGTCCACGGCTGGCCGCCCGTGTTGAGCGCTTCCGATTCATACCGGGTCATCCCCTCGATCGGCCTGCCCGCGAGGCTGAAGAGGGTCGGCGTCTACTCGATCGCGGGCTCTCCGCAGCCCTATCTTTCGATCGTGGTCGACTACCTGGAACGCGACTGGCACGCCGCGCTGCAGGATCTGCCCGAAGACCTCATGCGGCGCATCGAGGCCACGCTACGGGGCCATGAGGGCCGCCTCCTGGCGGAGCTCGGAGGCCTCGAGATCGTCGAGATCGGTTGAGAAAATGAAACGGCCGTGCGCCCGTAAGACGCACGGCCGTCCCAAGTGCGGTCACTTCGTCAGGAACGCGCGGAGCGCGTCGAGCGCCTCGCGCCACTGCTTCCGCCGCCGCTCGACTTCCGCCGTGCCGGCGAGCTTCGTGTTGTCGGCCACCACGGTGGATCCCCCCTTGCGGGCGGAGACGGTGATCAGGATGGCGCTCGCGCCCCACCGGTAGCGGAGGGTCGCATAATCGCCGTTCTTGATCCTCACCTTCGCGGGCTCCGGATAGGCTCGCAAGAGCTCCGGATCGACGTCCCGCAGCCACTGTCTATCGCTCAGCGCGGCCACGACCTTGTCCACGCCGACGTTGATGGCCCTCGAAACTCCGACCTGGAAGTCGCCGTCGCACGTCTGGTTCTTGACGCGTTTGCCGCGGGCGCGCTCATAGGCGCCGGTGACCATCTGGGCCCACCAGCCGGGGAGGCCGTGATCCTTGAGGAGATGCGCGGCGGAGACCGTGTGACCCTTGGCCAGGGCGCCGAAACCGTCCAGGACCTTGTACCAGTGCTCGAGGCCGCGTCCGGTCGCCTTCACGACCCTGCCGTCGGCGATCCCGGGCCTGGCCGCGGATGGGACCGGCGGCGGGGCTTCGCGCTTCTCGCGCGCGAGGAGGATGTGCCGGCGCGCGGCGGTGTAGCTTTCGCCGGTGGTGAGGGCGCGGGCGCGGATTTCCCGCTTGAGTTTTTTGGCGTGTGTCATGGGCGTCGATCTCCGTGTCGGGGCGACTCCAGCCCCCGCCTGGCCGCCGGCGACAAGAGAATCGAGGCACAGGACCCGGAGGTTTGGAGACCCCTTTGCCCCTCGGGGGCCGCGCGGGGGGCGGCCGACGGGGTTGGGCGCCAGGTCGGCGCCG
>DASRJF010000227.1:0-8500 GCA_035649615.1 Planctomycetota bacterium
TCGTCCGAGGACGCGGCGGACCTCGTCCAGGAGACGTTCCTCGCGGCGATGAAATCGGCGGGCCGATTCCGGGGAGATTCGCGGCTCACCACCTGGCTCATCGCGATCCTGCGCAACCAGTACACGCTCCACCTGCGCGGCCGCCGCAAGTGGTGGCACGCCCCGCTCGAGGCGGCGGGGAACGCCCGCGCCCCCGAGCCCGCGCCGGCGATCCGGCCCGAAGTCACGGCCATCATGGAACGCGCCGGGCGGCTCCCCGAGGAACTGCGCACCGCCCTCGTCCTGTTCTACCTCGAGGGGATGCGGTACCAGGAGATCGCGGACGCCATGGAGTGCCCCGTGGGGACCGTCCGTTCGCGGCTGTTCGAGGCGCGCGAGCGGCTCAAGAAAATGATGGAAGGAGACCGGCCGTGACCTGCGATGAAGCGATCCGCGCCATCGAGGCGATGATCGACCGCGAGATCGACGACGACGAGCGGATGCAGCTCGAGGCGCACCTCGCGGGATGCGAGTCGTGCCGCCGCGAGACGGAGGAGCGCCGCGCCTTCTCGGACCGGGTCGCCCGGGACCTGAACGACGCGTTCCCGCCCTCCGCCCAGGCCGCGCCGCGCGTCATCATCCGCCCGCGCCGGTTCCCCTGGGTGCGCGCCGCGGCCGTCGTGCTCGTCGGCATCACCGTCGGCTACGCGGGTTCGGCGAGCGGATTCTTCAGGCCCGCCACCGCGGAGGCGCGCGAAGTCGCGGACCTGTCCGCGTTGAAGGAGGCCTACGAGCACCGCGACCAGGAGCTTACGGCCCGGCTGGGGCAGGATGCCGCCCTTCTCGACCGGGCCGTGGCCCGGGCGCCGGAAGGACCGCGCCGGGATCTCGGCGCCTTGTACGTCATGCACGCCGCCTCGAAATTGGCGGGGAACGAGACCCTCGCGTTGCCGCAGGATCCCCAGGCCCGCGCGCGCACCGTGGCCTCCTGGCTGTCGTCCAAGGACCCGGCCCTGCGCGGCCAGGCGGTCCTGGCCCTCCGGAGGCTGGCGGCCGCCGACGTGATCCACCTGGAGAACCAGATCGTCAACCTGAAGGGGGCGGACCGGACGTTCGCCGAGCTGTACGTCCGCTCGGTGCAGGCGCCCGCCGAACCCGCCATCGATGTCGTGGTCGAATCGGAGGGGAGGACCCTCCGGGTCGTCCAGCTCCAGGACGCGCACATCCGCGTCGAGGCGACGGGCGCCGCGGCGCCCAAGGTCTACGAGGGGTGCAACCTCCTCGATTTCCAGGCGCGCAATCCCGCCATCGCCCTGCAGCTGAAACTGCGCGGCGTCGACGGGAACTTCACCGTCGTGGGCGTCCAGCAGGTGGCGCCCGGGGTGGAGAGCCGTCCCGCGGCCTACGTTCCCGCGGTCGTCTGGAACGCGCCGGCGGCCGACTCGGGCGGGCTCGTGGAAGCCCTCTGCGCCCAGGCCGTCCTGGCGGAGTGCGCCCGCGCCGGACGGAGCGTCGAGGAGTCCGAGCGGAGGGCGATGGAAGTTCTCCGGCGCGTCCACGCGGCGCCGACGGACGCGAAAACGTCCGTGCGGCCCGACGCCGCCCGGGCCCGCCGCTTCCTGGTGGAGGTCCGCCGGCTCGACGCGGCCCGCCTCGCCCTCGCGCGCGAGCGCCTCAACGACGACGTGGCGGAGCTGGAGAAGCGCGTCCAGGAGACGGAACGGCGGATCGACTGCGTCCGCAAGGCGCTGATCACGCTCGAATACCAGGGCAAGCCGAAGTAGCCATCGTTGATTTCGCCCGCGGCGTCGGATAGCTTCGGGTGACGCGATGAAATCCCCAGCCGTGCGGGCCGCGATCGCCGCGCTCCTCTTCCTCGGGGCGCAGGCCGCGCCGGGGCTCCACGCCGCCTTCGAAGCCGGCCACGACGTCCACGCCTGCTGCACCGACGGCCGGTCCGACGCCCACTACGACGCGTGCGGCGCCGACCACGACGCGCCCCCTTGCCCGGTCTGCGCCACCGTCCGCGCCCCCTCGACCACGATCCTTGAATCCAACGTGATGGTTCTGTCGGTCGCTACCGTCCGTCCGGAACCGGTCCCCGTCAATTCACCCGTCGATCCCTACCGAGTCGAAACGCCCGATTCCCGCGGCCCTCCGGCGTAACCGTCCGCACAAGACGGTTTCGGTCGACTGCTCCCTTTTTGCCGGAGGCAATCCATGTTTCGATTTCCGTTCCTTGTCCTGGCGTTGACCGCCTCGCCCGCGGCGGCCCTGGCCCAGGATCAGCAGTCCCTCGAAGAACGCGTGAAGGAGCTCGAGAGGAAGCTGGCCCAGCAACCCGCGACCAACCCCGCGACGGCCTTCAACCCGACCGTGACGGTCATTGGCAACATGCTGTGGCGGCTGGACGACAAGGCCGTCCACCTCGAGGGCGATCCCGCCGAGCCGCGCATCGACGACACGTTCAACGTCCGCGAAGTGGAACTGGACCTGCGCTCGGCGATCGATCCCTACGCCGACGGGATGCTGGTCCTGGCCGTGGAATCCGAAGTCCCCGGCGAGTTCGAGATCGCGGTCGAGGAGTTCGTCGTGACCGTGAAGTCGCTTCCGTTCGGATTCTGGGAGTCGCCGCCGCTGGCCACGAAGATCCGGATCGGCCGGATGCGCGCCGATTTCGGCCGGATCAACAAGCTCCATCTCCACGACCTCCCGCAATCGCAGTACGGCCTGGTGATCTCGGACTTCCTCGGCGAGGAGGGGTACGTCGCCAACGGGATCACGACCTCATCGATCCTGGGAGGCCTCGGCGAGTCGGACACGCTGCAGCTCAATCTCGGGGCCTTCCAGGGGGGCGGGAGCGAGGTGGCGGCGGATACCCGGGTACCGGCCTTGCTGGGGAGCCTCACGTGGTTCAACGACCTGGGCGCGGGCCACTCCGTCGATCTCGGCCTCTACGGCCACTACGGGGGCACGGAGGAGTTCGGGCACCAGCGGCACGCGCGGACGTATTCCTTCGACGCGCTCTACAAGTGGAAGCCCGCGAAGCAGGGCGAATGGAACTCGTTCATCGTCGGCTTCCAGGTCTTGAAGAGCGACCGCTCCTTCGTTGTCCAGGAGGACGCGGACCTCGACGGCGTCGTCGATTTTTTCAAGGGCGAGTCGGCGGAGCCCCTGGGCTTCCTGGCGTGGACGCAGTACCAGCTGGATCGCCAGTGGTATGTCGGCGTCCGGTACGATCGGTCCGAGTTGATCACCGATGACAGCCTGGAACACAGCCGGATCGCGCCGTACGTGTCGTGCTATCTCAGCGAGTTCTTCCGCCTCCGGGTGTCGGTCGAGCGGACGTGGAGCGACATCGATGCGGAGGATGAGCTGACGACGTTCCTGTTCGAAGCCAACGTGATTTTCGGGGCGCATCCGCCTCACCCGTTCTGGGTCAACCGCTAGGAGCTTCCATGAAAAACTCGATGATCCTGGTTCTCTGCCTCAGTGCCGCCGCAAGCCCTGGAGCGGGCGCCCCGCCCTGCTCCAGGGTGCAGGAGGCCGGAAAGAAGAAGATCGCCTGCACGATTCCGGCCGTGCGGTCGATCGCGGCCGAAGTCGCGGGCGACGACTTCGAGGTCTTCGCGTTGTCGAAGCCGGACGAGAACGTCCACACGGTCTCGCCCACTCCGAACCTGATGCGGAAGGTGGGATCCGCGGAGCTGTTCATCGAAATCGGCCTGCAGCTCGAGATCTGGGCGCCGGAGGTCTCCAACAACTGCGGCAACCCCAGGCTCTTCCCCGGCGCGCCGGGCCACATCGTGGTCTCCGCGGGAATTTCCCGGGAGGAGATGCCCGTCGGCCCCCTCTCGCGGAGCCAGGGGGACGTCCATCCCGAGGGCAACCCGCACATCTGGATCGATCCGCTCCGGGCCGTGAGGATGGCGGAGAACATCGCGGCCGCCCTCAAGAAGGTCTCGCCCGAGAAAACGGCCGCCCTCGACGCCCGGCTGGAGGCGTTCCGCGGGAGGATCGACGACGCCCTGTTCGGCCCCGAGCTCGTGAAGCTCGTGGGATCGAAGAAGCTCGGGCGCCTCGCCCAGGAGGGGAAGCTGTGGACGTTCCTCCAGGAGACGGAGGCGGATGGCGCGAAACTGTCGACCCGGATCGGCGGATGGCTCAAGAAGGCGGAGCCCCTGCGCGGGGAGTCGGTGATCGAGTTCCACCGCACCTGGATCTACTTCGCGAAGCTCTTCGGCTTCGAGATCGTCGGGGCGATCGAGGAGAAGCCGGGGATCGATCCCGGCCCGAAGCACCTGATCGAACTCGTGGCCACCATGAAGGCGAAAAAGGCCAGGCTGATCGTCGTCGAGAACTTCCAGGAGTCCGCCAAGCCGCGCCGCGTGGCCGAGGAGTCCGGGGCGGTCGTCGTCACGGTTCCCGCCCAGCCGGGCGGTGAGGAGGGGACGGAAGCCTACGTCGCGTTCATCGACCGGGTCGTGTCGAAGCTGGTGGACGGCCTCAAATCATCGGGGAAGAAATAGTGGAAGCGCTCGAGTGGCTGGCCTGGCCGTTCGCCATCTGCGTGGTGCTCGTGGGGATCCACGGGTACCTCGGGATCCACGTCCTCGCTCGAAAGGTGATCTTCGTCGATCTCGCCATGGCGCAGGTCGCGGCGCTGGGCGCGACGTACGCCTTCGCCCTCGGCTACGACCCGTCGCGTCCCGAGGACCAGGGCGCCTCGTTCGCCTTTTCGGTCGCGTTTGCGCTGGCGGGGGCGGCCGTCTTCGCGTTCACGCGGATGCGGCACGAGAAGGTCCCGCAGGAAGCGTTCATCGGGATCGTCTACGCGAGCGCCACGGCGATTGCCATCCTCGTCCTCGCCAAGCTCCCGCACGGGGGCGAGCACCTCCAGCGCATGTTCGAGGGGAACATCCTCTACGTCCAGGGGCCCGCGGTGCTCAAGACGGCGCTGATCTACGCGGCCGTCGGCGTCTTCCACTGGATCTTCCGCCGGAAGTTCTTCCTGATCTCGTTCGATCCCGATCGCGCGAGGGAGGAGGGCGTGCGGGTCCGGCTGTGGGACTTCCTCTTCTACGCGTCGTTCGGCGTCGTGATCACGAGCTCGGTCGCGGTGGCGGGGGTGCTGCTCGTCTTCACGTATCTCGTCGTCCCCGCGTGCGTCGCCGTGCTTTTTGCGGACGGCGCCCGCTCCCGCGTGATCCTCGCTTGGATCGTGGGCGTCGTCGTGACCGTCGGGGGCATGACCGTGTCGTACTACGGCAGCTTTCCGACGGGCCCGGCGGTGGTCGGGGCGTTCGCCGTCGTGCTGGCCCTGTGCGGGATCGCGTACGCGATCCGGATCTCGCCCCGCCCGGGCCGCGCGGCCGCGCGCGCTGGAGCGTCCCTGGCGGCGCTCGCCCTGTTCGCCTGGGGAACGCTCTACCTGGCGAAGGCGCACGAGGAGCACGGACATCACGACGACGAATTCTCCCGCCGGGTCGAGGCGCTCCACGGCGCCGATGAGTCGAGGGTCATCGACGCCATCGATCACCTGGTCGATTCGCGCGACCCGCACGTGCCGGAGGAGTTCTTGAAGGTCCTGAAGACCGGTCCGTCGGAGCTCGTGACGGAGCACCTGGCGCACGGGCTCGCCAAGCTCGGCCACGCCCCGGCGATTCCCGCGCTCGTCGAGTCGGCGGGCCGGGCCGGGGACGCCTCCTTGAAAGTGGAAATCGCCCGGTCGATCCTCGCGCTGCGGGGCATCGAGGGCTTCTCCATCCTGATCGACGTGCTCGCGTCCGACGCGCCGGCGCTGTGGCGGGCCGAGGCGGAAAAGTCGCTCTCCTCGGTCGGGGCTCCGGTCAAGGACGTCGCGGCGCTCCGCCCGTGGTGGGAGTCCAGGGGCCGCCATCTCCGCTGGCGCGAGTCGACGAAGCGGTTCGAGTGATCAGTAGATGCGGTTGATCCGGAACGCGAGCGCGCGCGCCGCGAGCCGGGCCGGGATGCCGCGGAACCGGAAGGCGGGCGGCGGCCCTTCAAGCCGCGACTTCTCCACGATCCCGAGGGGAAATCCCGCCGCCTTCTCGAACGCCGCGACCGTCGCCTGCGCCGTCGGACCCGAGGGCGCGAACGCCAGCGGCGGTCCGCCGTCCTCGCCGATGAAGAAGACGCGCTGCTCGAGCTGTTGGAGCATCTCGCCGGCCTTCGTGGAGAACCTCTCGCCGCCGGTCCGCGCGGCGCGCTTCAGCGCGTGGTAGGCGCCGACGCCCGTGAGGCCGTTGATCGGACCCTCCTCTCCGCGCGCGAGCGCGTCGAGCGCGGCCTCGATGCGGGGCGCGAGCTCCGACGGGGCCCACACGGCGGGCGGGGGGTCCACGGGGGCGATGCGCTCCGGCGGCGCCAGGATCACGAGGTCGCCGACGGGGACCGCGGCGAGATGCGGCGTCGCGATGCGGAAGAAATCGCGGAGCGTCACCCCCTTCATCCGGATCGTGATCCGCTCGTCTCGCGGGCTCATCAGGATCCAGCTGATCGATTCCCCGCCCAGGAACGCCGTGAGCAGCCGGTCGGAGAGATCGAAGTCGCGCTTGCGATCGAGCTCCACCCGCAGGGCGTCCGACGGCCGGCCCGCGGGGGCCGGGTCCGGCGCCGTGTACAGCCTTCGAAGCGCTCCGGCGGCCCGGGTCGCGGTCGCGGCGTCCGGTGAATCGAGCGCCTCCCACAGGAACGGCTCGGCAAGCGCCCCAAGCTGTCCGGCCGCCGCGGGATCGGACATCACGACGGTGCGTGCGTCCTTCTCCTCGTCCTGGAAGGGCGGGATGCGGACGAGCGCGGAGGACGGCGGTTGGTCGCCGGGGGAGGTCACCGACTTCGCGAGCTCGGGCTTCGCGGCGATGGCGCGCTTGAGCGCGTCATACCCGGGCCGGCCGAGCGACAGGAGCGCGCGGGCGGAGAGATCGCGGCGGGCGTCGGGGCCCTTCTCGAGGATCGCCGCGTACGTGGCGACGAGATCGCGTCGCGCCGGGGCGGGTTCCTGGACGATCAGGAGGGCGATGAAGGCGCCGCCGCGCCAGGGGAAGGTCATGAATAAGGCTCCCTGCGGCGGGCGGCCGTCCGCACCCCGTGGTCCCTCTCTCCAGGGCCAGGTGTGCCGGTCGGCACGCGGCGGTTACGCGCGTTGCCGGGGTTGGATTCGAGCCGGCCGCGCGGCGGAGGTGCGGGACGAGTGTTCGAGTCCCGCGACCATTTCCATTCCGCCGCCCCTTCAATCAGCGCCGACTCGATTGGAATTATAGTCCGACGATTCGGACGAGCAAGCAGAATCTGAACACGCGCCGAGAAATGTTTTCGCCGCGATTTTCGCATTCCGTCACGCCGCGAAACGCGCGCGTCACTCCCGGTGACGCGATTCCGCCGCGTTTCCGGGCCGCGCGCAACCGTTGCGGCGGCATCACGTTCCACCGCGCCCCGCGGGCACGCCGTGTGCGATGCATCGGGCGGATGAAGGACGTCCGAGGGCGGCGTGGAGGGCGACGGCGATGAACGACTACAGCCTGGCGATTGTCGTGGGGCGGCTCACGCGGGATCCGGAGCTCAAGTACACCAACCCCGGCGGCATTCCGTACCTGCGGATGTCGATCGCGGTGAACCGGCAGGTGAAGAAGGAGGACGGGGAGACGCGGAAGACCGTCAGCTTCGTCGAGGTGAGCGTCTGGCGCCGCCTCGCGGAGCTCTGCGCGCAGTTCCTGAAGAAGGGGCGCGCCGTGATGGTCGTCGGCAGCTTGCGCCAGTCGCGCTGGATCGGCAAGGACGGGAACGCCAAGTCGCGCGTGGAGGTCCAGGCCGACCGCGTGCAGTTCCTCGGGCCGCGGGAGTCGGGCGGCAGCCGGGACGACGAAGGTCCGGACGGTTCCGTTCCCGTCCGCGCCAAGGAAAGTCAGGAGGAACGGTTGGCGCGCGAGTCGTACGAAGACGACATGCGCCGCCGTCCCGCCGAGCATGAGGAAGAGGAAGACGCGTCGCACGAAGTCTCGTAGGGGAACCGTATCCGGCATCCGGCATCCGGCAGCAGGCATCCGGCATCCCGGGGATGTGAACGGGTGCGGCGGCGGCCGCGTCGAGGCGACGCCTTTGAAACTGAAGAATGGCCGCCGGCGGCCGGGGTCCGCTCCGAGCAGAGGCGGGGCGGGTCCCGCGCTCCGGCGGCGTGAGGTCGCAGCATGAGTTCGGAAGGTGACGACATCCGGGTCGGGCGTTGCCCCAGGTGCGATCACATCGATACGCGCCAGGTCCAGGAGGGACCCCTCTTCGGCTCGGAGGAGGACTTCGAACCCTTCGAAGAGGACTCGGTGCGATCGCAGCTCTTTGGACCGTGCTTCAAGCTCAAGAAGTGCATCGTCTGCGGATTGGGGGGAGCGGTCCGGAGTCACATCAAGGGCGGATACTTCAGGAGGGATCTGCTGGAAGTCGTCGATGAGCTGCCGATGATGGGGCGGCCGTGCTACCACTGCGGAGCGCGCATCCCGAAGTTCCT
>DASRJF010000228.1:0-16586 GCA_035649615.1 Planctomycetota bacterium
TCCCGGTCCCGACCGGACCGAATGTTAGACTGGTGGCATCGTGAGCCGGGTCACCTTTCTCCCTCTCCTCGCTTGCGCCGCCGGACTGGCGGGATGCGGCGAGGCCCCCTCCGACGGCGAAATCCCCGAGAAGACGCGCGCCTCGTGGATGCTGACCTTCAAGGTCGACGGGGCCGACGTCAAGGTGCCCCTCGAAGTCATGCACGTCTACCTCGTGGACGACGAGAAGTACCCCGAGACCTTCGAGATCGTGGGACCAGGCGTGGCGCTCGTGGGGGAGTTCCCGACCACCATCCACGTGGGATACAAGGACAGGTGGGATCAGCTCTTCGGCAAGACCGTGCCGATCCTTCCGAAGGGCGAGACCCCGTGGGAATCCAAGGATTCCCAGATCACGCTTCCCGGCGGATCCGTCCTCAAGGTGCTCCAGGGTTCCTTCGTCGCGAGCAAGACCGTCGGCAAGTTCGTCGACCAGCTTACGCTCTTTGGAAAGTTCTCGGCGCTTGTGCAGGACGAGAAGGGAAACGGATTCACGATCGAGGGCGACTTCGCGGTCCACTGCATCACCGGCGGCTGACGCAGGACACAGCGCTTCCTAATCGGTTCCGCCGCGGCCTTCCGGTCAGTACCATGTGGTCCGCATGGGCTATCTCCGCCACGTTCCCCCGATGGGGATCTACGAGACCCTCTACGCCTTCCGGGACGCGTTCGGGAAGTACATGGGGGACCCCGGCACGCACCCGTGGAGCCAGGGCTTTCCGAGGACGGTCCAGCTTCCCGGGGGGCCTCCGATCCCGACGTCCGTCGGCGTGACTTCCGATCACCTCAAGTATCCGAAGGCCTGGGGATTGCCCGCCCTGCGCGAAGCGGTGGCCGCGTATTACCGCCGGCACTACGGGACCGACATCACGAGCGAGAACGTGATGATCTTCGCCGGCGGGCGGCCGGCGATCGCCGCCGTCCTGCTCTTCCTGGAGCCGGACGTCCGGATCCGGGTCGCGTCGACCGAGTACACGCCGTACTTCGACCTGCTCCGCCTGCTGGGGCGGTCGTACGACGCCGTCGCGAGCGGGCCGCAGAACGGATTCGCGCCGCCCGTCGAGGAGTTCACCCGGGCCGAGCCCTCCAAGCGCCACCTCGTCCTGATGAGCAACCCGTGCAACCCGACCGGAATCACCCGCGACGGGGCGGACCTCGAGCGGATCGTGGCCGCGGCCCGGACCGGGAAGGTCGGGCTGCTGATCGACGAGGCGTACGAGCTGTTCCATGAGGAGCCGGTGAGCTCACTCCGGTACGTTCGCAACATCGACGAGACGGACATCTTCGTCGCGGGCGCGGCGACGAAAGGGCTCCAGGCTCCCGGCATCCGCATCGGGTGGATCGTGGCCGCCCGGCGGAACATCGAGATCCTCGGGAACTTCTCGTCTTTCGGGATGGGAGGCGTGTCGCATCCCTCCCAGTGTTTCGCTCTCGAACTGCTGGGGGAGGAGCGGATCGCGCTGGCGCGTCGGGCGGTGCCGGCCTTCTACCGGGGACAGCGGGAACGGTACGGCGAGGCGTTCCGGCGGCTCGGGCTCGAGCTGTTCACCGGCGACGGGGGGTTCTACCACTGGTGCCGGCTTCCCGGGGGGATGACCGCGGGGGAGTTGAATCGCCGGCTCTTCAAGGAGGGGGCGGCGATCCTCAAGGGGACGGATTGCGACATGCTCCGCCGGGGCGACGCGTCGCCCCTCGCCCCGTTCTTCCGTTTCTCGTTCGGGCCGCTGGCTCCGGAGTCGTTTGAGTCGGATATCGCGATACTCAGGAGAGCTTTCGTCGTTCAATAGTGCATGATTCCGGTCCGTCGAGGGAATGGAATCGTCCCCCGGTTCGTTATTTTTGGCGTGACGCCATGGAATCGCAGTGCTCTGGAACATATGATCACCGCTCTGTGAACCTCTTACAGGAGATGCCTATGAAGACGACTTTCCGGATTCCCGCGGTGCTGGCCCTGGTGTTCGGCGCGGCTACCCTCTTCGCCCAGGATCCTCCCAAGAAGGAACCGACGGGCGGCGAGAAGCTGTGGAACGCCATCCACAAGGAGTGCTGCAAGGCCGAGAAGTGCGAAGGCGAGCAGAAGAAGACGTGCGACAACGTCCAGTCCACGGTCAAGGCGGGCATGGGCGCCAGCATGGAGAAGTGCAAGAAGGAAGGCTTGAAGTGCGAGGCGTGCGCCAAGGCCAAGGATGGCGGCCCCTGCGACCAGTGCCGGGAGCTGATCGTCAAGACCGTGGCTCCCTGGCTCAAGACGCAGGCCGGGGCCAAGGACGCGACGCACACCCTGAAGAAGGGCGAGAAGACCGAGACCGTCAAGTGCACGCTCCTCACGGGGCCGGCCTGCAAGGGCTGCGCCGAGGAGATGTCCGACGCCATCGTCAAGGCGTGCAAGGAAGCCGGCGCCGAGAAGAAGTAGTCCGCGATCCCGTCGCAAGTCGAACGAGGCGCCCCATCCCGGGGCGCCTCGTTTTTTTATTTCCCGACCGCCGCGATGATGTGGTCCGCCGCCCAGCGGCCGGTTTCAGCGCCGCCGTTCATGAATCCCTGGTACTCGAGGCTGCAGTGTTCTCCGGCAAACAGGAGCCGGCCGACGGGCTGGCGCTCCGCGCCCGCGATCGTCGCCCATTGGCCGGTCTTGTAGCAGGCGTACCCGCCCAGCGTGTGCGGATGCGTGGACCACATGAACCGCGAGTTCTGTCCGCCCAATGAAGCCGTGACGCCGGGGTAGACCTTTTCGACGCCGGGCATCAAGCGCGCGACCTGCTCGTCCGCCGTGCCCTTCCCGAGTTCCTCCACGCGCCGCCCTCCTTGGAAAAGGGTCAGGCCCGCGGACTCGCCGGACTGGCACATGCTGTTGTCCCACGCCATCTGGAACGGTTCGTCGGTGAAGCAGTCGCCTCGAAACCCCTTGTCCCTCCACGCGCGCCGCTTGACGCCGGCCAGGAGCTTGGAGCTGTTGCCGTACCCGAGCTCCGCGATGGCCTTGCGCTTGAGGGGGGGAAGTTCGACTCCGATCTCGACCGCCCGCAGCGTGGTGAAGGGCAGGGTGAGGATCACGTAGTCGGCGTCGACGTCGATCTCCTTGCCTTGAGGGTCCCGAAAGGCGAGCGTGAATCCCTCGCCCTTGGATCGAACCGCATCCAGGCGGCGCTCGAGGTGGATGACCGGCTGGAGGCGGCGGGCGAGCTCGGAGCACACCCTCATGTTTCCGCCGCTGACCTTGTATCGCTCGTCGCTGTCGCCGAACGGCTCGAATTTGTCCGAGAGTTCCGTCGAGACCATCAGGAGCATGTTCAGGGAGGACTGCTCGCCGGCCTCCATTCCGTACTCGGTGACGAACGCGGTCTCGATCAGGCTCCGGAACCACCCGCGGACGCCGAGCTTGTCGAGGTATTCCGCGATCGACGTGCGGTCGAGCGCCTCGCCCCGGCCGACGAAGGGGCGCAGGGCGACATCGCCCAGGGATTCGATGTCTTTCTGCATGCGGGGAGCGACGGGGCGGAACGCGGCGACGACTTCCTCCTCCGTCACGGCCCGGCCGCCGAAAAAGTACGCGTCTTTGACCAGCGTCCGGTGGGAATCGTCCACGTCCCAGAGCTTGAGTTCGAATTCCTTGCAAAGCGCGAGCATGTCTTCGTGGTCGGTGTCGATGAACTCACCGCCCAGTTCCGTGACGAGACCGGGCCCGAGCAGGTTCGTGGCCGAGTACATGCGGCCGCCCGCCCGCTTGCTCGCTTCGTAGACGTGCGCCGTGAGTCCCCGCTTCTTGAGCCGCCAGGCGGCGTTCAATCCCGCGATCCCGGCGCCCACGATGGCGACGCGCGGCGAAGCCCCGGTCGCCAAGGGGCCGCCCGGAGTGCCGCAGGAAGTGAAGAGGCCGGCGCCGGCGAGCGCGGCGGTCGACTTCAGGAACTCGCGGCGGCTGTGGACGAGCTCCCCTTCGCGGCGCTCCGGAGCCGCGCAAAGCCGCACGGCGCGGCGGAGCCTGCGAAAGAGTTCCGTGCGAGCGCCTGCCGCCACGACTCGTCCCTCCTCGCCAAGTCTACCCCGGCCCAGGGGAACTCGGATGCGACACCTTTTGGAAGTTCGGAGTTCGGAGTTCTGGGTTCGTTCTGTGTTCCGAGTTCGGGAACCAAGAACTCCGAACGAACCCAGAACGCCGAACCCAGAACTCAGAACGTTGAACTTCCAGTCGGCCTTCACGAACGGCGTGTCCACAGGGTACGTCTCAAGCGTCAGAATCAACCTTGACGCAACACGAGCCCCCCGGAGCTCAGGCAGAAACCCGGGCGAAGGTGGGATTACGTGCGCGGCTTGCGGGACGCGGCGATCATCCGCTCCCACGAGTCCGCCTTGGTGAGCCTCATCGCGTTCCCGATGACCGCGATCAGCTCGTCCCGCGAGAACGGCTTGGCGACGAACCCGTAGAGGCCGTACAGGAAATCCTTCGGGGTGTGCGTGAGGATCGCCTGCGCGGTCAACATGATGATCGGGATCTCCCTCGTCCGGTCGTCGGCCTTCAGCAGGTCCCAGACCTGGTAGCCGTCCATCTCCGGCATGATGATGTCGAGGAGGATCAGGTCGATGCCCCCCGCCTGGGCGATCGCGATCCCCTCGGTCGGATCGGTCACGCCCTTGACGTTGAACCCGGAGCCTTCCAGGAAGAGCCGGATCACGTCGACCACGCTCTTGGTGTCGTCGATGGCCAGTACGGTGATCGACATGGTCTCCCGCTTCCGCGTCACTCCCCGGACCGGCGGAACTCCACGACCCAGAGGAGCCCCAGGAGCAGCGCCGCCAGCACGACCGATCCCGCCGTGAGATCGGACCGGTGAGGCGCGAGGGGACGCGCCTCGAGCGCGCCGGGGTCGAGGGGCCTGCGGTCGAGGCCGGGCCGCGACGCCGTTTCGTCGAGCAGGCCCTTCGCGCGCCACGCCCCGAGCCCGGACGCCGAGTAGTCTAGCACGTTGGCCCAGAAGATGGGAAAGGACCGCCGCGTCGGCCAGCCGGTGGACGCGTATCGCGCCGCCAGCACCATTTCCCCGGGACGCCGCACGGCCGCGACGGGCGCCCCGCCGCTGTAGAAGATCGCGGATTCGACGGGGCCCGCCAGTTTCCCGACCTCGACGAAAGCCAGGTCGCGAGGGTCGAGGCCCTCCGTGAGCGGATGCTTCGCGATCGACAGCTCCCCCGGCGACGACCAGGACTCGACGCCGTCCACGGGCTCGACATCGATGACGAAGGGCGCCTGGATCCGCCCCGGCGCCGACCCGATCCGGATCAGGAGGCGCGGCGAGCCTCCCCGCACGACGCGCGCGCGCGGGTTCGACTCGATCGCGGCCAGGATCATCGCGTCCGGCCGGCCCTCGAAGCCCACGTCGATGCGGGCCTCACCTCGTTCCAGCACCACCCGATCATCGAGGATGAAATCATCCGCCGGGATCCACGCTTCAATTCGCTTCGTGTTATCCGGAACTCTCATCAAGTGGACGGAATCAGGTTCCCGGGCCCGCTCCACTCCATCGAACGACACCGACAACTCGGACGGAGCGGAGAGGCGGACAAACAGCAAGTCCGCTTCGACGGTGGCATCGACAATGCCCACGTTGCGCAGCGGACCGCCGACCAGCACGACGTGAAGTTTCACGCCCGCGGGCGGAGACCACGACGGCGCGCGATCGCTAATGAAGACAATCTCCTTCGCCTCGGACGCCGCCAGTTCGAGCGCCGGCCGGGGATCGTAGACCCCGCTGTCGCTGATGAAGTACCCGGTGGACCGCCGCATGAGCGCCGTGTCGATGATCCTGATATCGTCCGTCCGATCGAGCTTGGCTACCTCGCGACCGATGTCGCCCATTCGCGACACCATGTAGGCGGAACTGTCGATCACGACCGCGATCCGTCGCGGCGCCGGCCGCTCGCGCGTCAGCCCCGGCCCGGCCATCGCGGTCACGAGAGCGGTCGCGACCAGGATCTGGAGAAGCAGCGACACGCTGGCGCGGGGGCGCCTCAGCGATCGCACCGGCGGGAGCCGGTCGGGAATCCGTTCCCATAGGCGCACGCTCGGCACGATCACCCGCGCCGGCCGCTGGCGCCAGAAGCTCAGGAGGATCAGCAACAAGACCGACGCGAGCCCGGCGAACGCCGCCGGATGAAGGAAGCTCACTCGAGCACTCCTTCCCCGCGGAGGTACACGAGGCAGACCTCGTCGAACGGCACGTCGCTCGCGCAGCGGACGTACGACGCCTCCCGCTTCATGGCCCACGCGCGCCAGCCGTGGACATGCTCCTCGAGGAGCTCGCGGTAGCGCGCGATCTCCTCGTCGGCGATGAACCGGGTCACCGATCGTCCGCCCTCGGAGTCCGCAATCCGGACGCGCCCCCGCACCGGCGGGTCCATCTCCTCCCGCGCCAGGAGGTGGAGGAGCGTGAGCTGGTGACCCGCGCCGGCGAGGGAGGACATCGCGGCGTCCAGGCCCTCGTCCCAGAAATCGGAGGCGACGACCACGAGCGCCCGGCCGCCGATCCGCGGAAGGGACTCCGCCGGACGGCCCCCGGCGTCCCCGGCCGACACCGCGTCGAGGAATCCCGGGATCGAACCCGGGCCCCGGAAGTTCCGGCTCCGGGCGCCGCTCCAGAGAGTCACGTCTCCGCCCTCGCCCGCCACGAGGAACCCCACGGCCGCCCCCAGCCGCCGCGCCAGCTCGGCCTTCGGCGGCGTGCCGAACGACATGGACGGCGTCCCGTCGAGAACGAGGTGGATCGAGGGAGCCTCGTCGCGCGTCCGCTCGCGGACGAAGAGCGATCCAAGCCGCGCGTAGAGGTTCCAGTCGATCGCCCGGAAGTCGTCGCCCTGCGCGTACGAGCGGTAGGAATGGAAGACCGACGAGCCCCCGCGCCGGCCGCCGGGGCGCTCGCCCTCCCGGGGCCCGCTGAGGACACGGCGGACGGCGAAGCGGAGCGCCTCGAGCCGTTTCAGGAACGCGGCGTCGAAGACCATGTGGCGGATTGTGCCCGGATCCAGTCGAGATCGGAGCGGATCTGGCGAACGAGCTCGTCGGCCCCGGAGAATTTCCGCTCGTCGCGCACCCGCGCCCGGAGGTTCACCTCGAGCCGGGTCCCGACCAGGGAAGGTCCGTCGTAGTCGAGCAGGTGGACCTCCGCCGTTCCCCGCCCCCCTTCCGGATGAAACGTGGGCCGCAGGCCCAGGTTCAGGCCCCCGGGATGCATGCGCCCGTCGATCCACACTTCGGCCGCGTACACGCCGTTGGGCGGCCGGAGCTCATGCTCCAGGTCGAGATTGGCCGTCGGGATCCCGATCGCGGCGCCGCGTCCCTCGCCGGGGACCACCATCCCGTAGAGCGCAAAGGGGCGGCCGAGGATCTCTTCCGCCGCCGCGAAGTCGCCGGCCTGGACCGCCTCGCGGATCATCGAGCTGGACAGGGGGCGCCCGTTCCGGAGTTCCGGCTCGCAGGAGCGGACTTGGAGCCCCAGGCCTCCCGCCACGCGCTCCAGCACCCCGAGGTCGCCCTGGCGGTCCCGCCCGAAGTGGGAATCGTGGCCCAGCAGGACCGCGGTGGCGCCCAGTTTGCCGTGGATGATGTCCCGCACGAACTCCTCGGCCGTGGTCCGGGAAAATTCCAGCGTGAAGGGAAGGATGAAGATGGCGTTCACGCGCCGGGCGGCGATCCGGTGGACGCGCTCGATGAGAGGACACACGAGCGGAACCGAAACTCCCCGCAGGACTTCGGCCGGATGGCGGTCGAACGTGATGACCAGGGAGGGGACGGACCGCTCGGCCGCCCACGACGCGAGGGCGTCGATCACCTTGGCGTGGCCGCGGTGGACGCCGTCAAAGACTCCCCAGGTGACGATGCCGCCGAGGAGCGGCTTGGGAATGGTCGCCGTCAGTCCGCGGAATAAGTGCATGACCAGTTATCAGACATCAGACATCAGACATAAGTCAGGGGGTGACCCCCGAACCTCCAAAAAGACTGATAACTGCTGTCTGGCGACTTGGTCTGATATCTGATGTCTGATGTCTGATGTCCGATGTCTGATGTCTGCCTCAAAGCTCCGCGGCCTCCACCCGGCGGGTTCGTTTCCGGGCGGGTTCCCGTTTCGCGGCGTGGTCCTCCTCGAGCTCCTGCAGCAGGGGGCGCCACTGCTTGAGATCGGCGGCCGTCATCTTGTCCACCATCAGGAGGCCGTCGATGTGGTCGACCTCGTGCTGGAAGAGCTTGGCCCAGAGGCCCTCGCACTGCAGCTCCCAGGCCTGGCCGTCGAGGTCGCGGTACTTCACCTTCACCCAGGCGGAGCGCCGGATCTTGGCCGACAGGCCGGGGAGCGAGAGGCACCCCTCCTCCTCGGCCATCACTCCCCCGCGGTCCAGGATCTCGGGATTGATGAAGACCTTTTCCTCTTCCTTCTTCTTGGGGTCTCCGAAGATGTTCGCGACGACGACGCGCTGGGGCACGCCCGCCTGCGGGCCCGCCAGCCCGATGCCCCGGTGGCCGTACATGAGGTCGAACATCTGGGGAATCGCCTCGCGCAGCTCCTTCGTGACCTCCTTGATGGGAGCGGAAGGCTTCCGGAGTATGGGATCCGGATAGTAGACGAGGCGCAGCTTCATGGCGTCCATTAATATATAGGCACTGTCGTGGCGAGTCATCAGACTTCAGACTTCAGACTTCAGACTGAAGACTTTTGGTTTCTGTAGTCTGTAGTCTGAAGTCTGAAGTCTAACGAGATGTCTGGCTATAACTTGACCCACGGGGGAAGCCCTCATAATATGGGCTTTTTGCACATCATGAGGCGGGGTCCTGAATGACCGACACGAGCGCCCTCTTCAAACGCGGTGAAGAGGCTTTCCAGAAGCGAAATTACGACTACGCGCGCGACCTGTTCCTGAACATCGTCACGGTCGAGCCCGACAACGAAAAGGCGCGGAAATCCCTCTACGCCACCTGCCTGCAGAAGAACAAGGAGACCGGGGGCTCGGGCCGGATCAAGACCGCCATCATGCAGGGCAAGGTCAGCATGGAGCTGGCGGCGGCCAAGAACAACGTTCCCAAGAAGATCGAAATCTCCCAGAAGTACCTCTGCGACGACCCGATGAACAGCAAGGTGCGGACCGTGCTCGCCGAGGCCCTCAAGAGCCAGGGCCACTGGGCCGGCTGCGCCGCCGAGTCCGAGATGGCCGTCCAGGCGGATCCCAAGAACATCGCGGCCGCCAAGATGCTCGTCGAGTCCCTCGTGCACCTCGACCGCGTCACGGACGCCCAGAAGCTCCTCGACAAGATCATCGTCTTCGCCCAGGACGACCGCGACCTCATGAAGCTCCAGCGCGACCTCGCGGCCAAGATGACGATGTCGAAGGGATTCGAGGACTCCAGCAAGGAAGGCGGGTTCCGCAGCGCCCTCAAGGACTCGGACCGGGCGGGCGAGCTGGAGCGCGCCGGCCACCTCGTCGTCACGGAGGCGGACCTCCAGGCCGTCGTCGAGCGCCTGCAGGCCGAGCTGGACGCCACCCCCACCGACGCGAAGATCCCGAAGAAGATCGGCGACCTCTACTTCGAGAAGAAGAAGGACTGGGCCGAGGCGCGCGAGTGGTACCGCCGCGCGTCCAAGCTCGCCCCCCAGGATTCCGTCCTGCGGGACAAGGTCGACGACTGCTCGCTGCGCGTCCTCGACGACGAGATCGAGGCCGCCACGAAGTCGGCCGATCCGAAGCTGCCCGAGTTGAAGGTCAACCGGATCAAGTTCTTCGTGCAGTCCTACCAGCGCCGGGTCAGCGACCGGCCCACGGACATGGGCCTCCGGTTCGAGCTGGGCAAGGGGTACTACCAGACCGGCGAGAACGACAAGGCCATCCACGAATTCCAGCAGGCCGTCCGGGACCCGAAGCGGAAGCGCGAGAGCCACATTTTCCTCGGCATGTCCTTCCAGCGGAAGCGGCTGTTCGACATGGCGGACACCCAGTACGCGAAGGCCGAGGAGGAGGCCGGCGGCGTCCTCTCGCAGGCCACGCTCCTCAGCATCTGGTACAACCGGATGCTCTGCAACGCGGAGGCGGGAAAGAAGGACTCCGCGATCGCCCTCGGCAAGAAGATCATGGAGCAGGACATCTCCTACCGGGACACGTCGGCGCTGGTCGAGAAGTGGGCCGCGAACGGCGCGGGCTAGGACTCAGGAGACAGGGCACAGGAGTCAGGTCCCGAAGCAGTCAGCCAGGAAGTCATCAAGCCAGACCTCGCAGATTTCAGATCTCCGCGATCAGCCGATTTGACTCACTTGCGAGGATGACCTTCCTCTCTGACACCTGCCCCCTTCTTGAGCTGATCCCTGGAACCTGGCTCCTGGGCACTTGATTTGGTTCTCTCGTTTGCATAGTATTCCCCCTCTTAAAGGAGACTGGTCTTGGCTCATACGCTCAGCGGCGCGCACAACATCCGGAAGAATGAAACCCGGCGGCTTCGCAACAAGTCCGCCAAGTCGGAGCTTCGCACGCAGATCCGCAAGGTGCTGGGCGCCGTGGAGAAGAAGGACAAGAAGCTCGCCGAGACCGAATACCGCGCCGCGACCGGACTCCTCGACCAGGCCGCCCGCAAGGGGATCATCCACGCCAACAGCGCCGCGCGCCACAAGTCGCGCCTCGCCGCTCGCGTCGCCGGGATCGCGTAGCCACCGCCTTTTGCCTTCCGCCGGAGACTCCTGGTTCCATTTCGTAGCTTGCAGCATTCGCCGGCGAAGGGAATGACTCGCCCTCAGTGGAGGGCGGATGGCTACCGAAGCAGACCCGCCAGTTTCTTCGCGGCCCGATCCTCGGATGTCTCGAGCAGCGCCTTGGCCTTTTCCTTCAGGCCGAGAAGGTGCTGGGCCAGGGCCACGGTGAGCGTCCCTGTTCCATCCCTCGCCGGAAAGAGCTTCGCCTCGAACCGGGCGCGCTCCTTGGGATTCCGGAACGGCTCGATGCCCAGGGAGGGCAGCTCGTCGCCGGCGCGGAGCAGATCCAGGGCGGACGCCACGGCCTTGTCCGCGTTCTTCAGATCTCCCGTGATCAGCAGGGCCAGGCCCATGTGAAGGCGCGCGGCGGGATTCTTGAGATCCTGCGCCACGGCCCGCTTGAAGGACGACAGCGCCCCCTCGTAGTCGGCGGCCTTCCAGAGGGCGCGCCCCTCGATCAGCGCCGCCTCCGCGTCCGCCTTCGGCGTCGGCTCGGCCCTCGGCGCCTCATCCCGTCCGCCCGTCGCGACGTACGGCCACCGGTTCCAATCGGTGAAGACCCGGCCCTCGGCGTCGAAGTAGTTGTAGTTCGGGCTGATCCCGAGCGGGCGCCCTCCCGCAATGTAATCGTCCGCGTACAAGTACGTCCGGGGACGCGTGTAGTAGAGGGGCCGCCCGTACATGAACCCGCCGTAGATCCCCGAGTAATTCATCACGAGGGCGCGGGTGTCGGGGAGGAGACGCCGATTCCGATTCTCGGGTTGATCCTGGGCGGCGGCCGGAACGGCGCACGCGATGACGGCGGCGGCAACGACGGCGCGTAGGAGACACATAGGGGCTTCTCCTGACTCCCTACAGGATACTACGCCCGCCGCGCCTCGAAGACTCAACAATTGAGCGGATGAGGCGCGAACACTTTTGAGAAGTGAACCGCTGGTGGGTGACGCGATCCGTCAGAGGATTCGGTAATCGCCAATCTCTAATCGCAAATCACAAATCGCCAATCGTCTTTAGTGCCCGTGCTCGTCCATATCCGCCGGCGGCTTCGAGAACTTGATCGGGAACGGCCCCATCCAGACGTCCCGATGCGGGTTCCCGCCTTCGTAATGGTAGAAGTAGCTGTTCTCCTCGTTGTCCCAATAGGCGATCTCCGTCACCGCGTACAGTCGATCGGTGGGATCGGACCATACGGTGACGCGCCACAACTCAAATCCATCCTTGGCGCGGGTCGCCTCAACGCCGTACCGGTCGAACTTGAGCTCCGGAGGCGGGGTATTCCGACCGTCGTTCAGCGACAGGCGAAGCGACCGCCGGTTGCGCACATCGTTGACGATGGCCGACTTGATCTCGACTCTCCCCGGCGGCGCCTTGAGGTCCTCTTCGCTGAGGCCCCGGACCGACAGGTGAGGATTCTCGAAATCGGGGAAGCACCCCGGGAACAGCAGCGCCGCCGCGGCCAAAACCCACAACTTCATACGCGTGTCTCCGCCTTCCACCCCAGCAGATCTTTCCGGGCCTTCAAAACGGGATCGACTTCTTCCTTGAGGAACTCCCGGACCTGCTCCGGCGCGCGCCCCACGTGGGAGGCCGGATCGAGCAGGCCGTCGAACTTCCCCTTCAGGACGTCGAACGCCCCGTCATTCTTAAGACGCTCGAGGAGGTCGTTTTCCTCTCCCTTCATCACTCTATCGGACGCCGCCATCGAGTGCTTCCGGATCCGCTCGTGCAGGTCCTGGCGGTCCCCGCCCGCCTTCGCCGCCGCCGTGAGGATCCGCTCGGTCGCGATGAAGGGCAGTTCCTGGCGCACGTGCGCCCGCACGACCCCCTTGTAGACCGTCGGCTTCGACGCCACCTCGTGGTACAGCAGGAGGATCGCGTCGACCGCGAGGAACGCCTCGGGGAGCGCGATCCGCTTCCCCGCCGAGTCGTCGAGCGTGCGCTCGAACCACTGCGACGCGGCCGTGAACGCCGCGTTCTGGGCCAGCGCGATGACGAGGCGCGCGAGCGACGTGATCCGCTCGCACTTCATCGGGTTCCGCTTGTACGCCATCGTGCTCGACCCGACCTGCTCCTCGCCGAACGGCTCCTGGATCTGGCGGAACGACTGCAGGAGTCTCATGTCGTACGAGAACTTGTGCGCCGATTCCGCGATGCGCGACAGCGTCGCGTGCACCTGCGCGTCCGCCTTCCGTGTGTAGGTCTGGCCGCTCACGGTCCACGTGCGGTCGAATCCCATCTTCCGGGCGACGAGCCGGTCGAGCTCCCGGACCTTCGCGGAGTCACCGTCGAAGAGCGAGAGGAAGTTCGCCTGCGTGCCCGTCGTCCCCTTCGCGCCGAGGAAGCGAAGGCCCGCGATCCTCTGTTCCATCTCTTCCAGGTCGAGCAGCAGGTCCTGGAGCCAGAGCGTGGCGCGCTTGCCGATGGTCGTGAACTGCGCGGGCTGGAGGTGCGTGTAGGCGACGGTGGGCTCGTCGGCCCACTTCCGGGCGAACGCCGCGAGATCGGCGGCCACGTTGACGAGCTCGCGCCGGACGAGGTTGAGCGCGTCGCGGAGGATGACCAGGTCGGCATTGTCCACGACGAACATGCTCGTGGCGCCGAGGTGGATGATGGGGCGCGCCGTCGGGCACTGCTCCCCCCACGCGAGGATGTGGGCCATGACGTCGTGGCGGATGCGCTTCTCGTGCCGGGCGACGGAGTCGTAGTCGATGTCGTCGGCGTGCTTCTTGAGTTCGTCGACCTGGGCCGGCGAGATGTCGATCCCCAGCTCGCGTTGCGACTCGGCCAGCGCGATCCACACTTTCCGCCACGTCCGGTACCGCGTGTTCGACGAGAAGAGGCGGAGCATCTCCGGCGTGGACCAGCGCTCCGCGAAGGGCGACGCGTAGACGTCCCGGTTCATTCCTTCCACACCCGGTACTTTCTCGCGAGCCGGATCAGGTTCACGCCATTGACGGCGGCGTGCGTCACGGCCGGTGCGATGAGCGAGTCTGTCCATATCCGTTCGGCCGCCAGGACCGCCCCCGCCAGGAGGGCGAAGAGGGGCCACAGGCGGAACGACCAGTTTACAGGCCAGTGGACTCCCGCGAAAAGGGCTGTCGTCAGGATGGGGCCGATGAACTGGTGCAAGGCGCCCCGGAACAGGAACTCCTCGGCGACCCCGCTCAGGAGGGCGAGGTAGATGAGCTCCCCGGTCCGCTGCTCGCCGAGGATCCAGCCGAACTCCTTCTCGAGATCGCGCGCCGCGGCAATCCGGCCGGGAAGCAGGGCCGACACTCCCGCGATGAGGAGGCCGGCGCCGAGGCCGATCGCGATATCCCGGGGCCAGTTCGACGACATCCAGAGCGAGAGCGGGTCGACCTTGGCTCCGATGACGAGCCAGATCCACGCCGCCGCTGCGGGAAAGCCGTAGAAGAGGGTCGCGAAAAAGGGCGAAACCCGACGCTCCAGTTTGACGTGAGGTTGAACGGCGGAAGGACGACCCCCGGAGGGCGGCGGTTCTGTCATTGCCGCCCGATTTGCGATTGGCGATTGGGGATTGGCGATTTCGGACCTGTCGATCTCACCGGCGACGACCCTTCTGCTCGTACGCGTCGACGATCCTCTGGACCAGGGGGTGCCGCACGATGTCGGCGCGCGTCAGGTGGCAGAACGAAATCCCGGGGATGCCCTTGAGCATGTCGCGGACTTCGACGAGACCGCTCGCCTTCCCCGCGGGGAGGTCGATCTGGGTCACGTCCCCCGTGACGACGATCTTGGAGCGCCCGCCCATGCGCGTGAGGAACATCTTCATCTGCTCGCTCGTCGTGTTCTGCGCCTCGTCGAGGATGATGAAGGCTTCGTCGAGCGTGCGGCCGCGCATGAAGGCGAGGGGCACGATCTCCACGACGTCGCCGTTGATCAACCGCTGGAGCTGGCCGAACTCGAGGAACGCGTTGAGCGAGTCGTAGATCGGCCGGAGGTACGGGTTGACCTTGGCCTGGATGTCGCCGGGCAGGAACCCGAGCCGCTCTCCCGCCTCGACCGCGGGACGGACGAGGACGATGCGCCGGACCTGTCCCGCCTTCAGGCACTGGACCGCTTTCGCCACGGCGAGGAAGGTCTTGCCGGTGCCCGCGGGGCCGATCGAGAAGACGATGTCGTTCGAATCGATCTCCGCGAGGTACTTCTTCTGGCCCTCCGACTTGGCCTCGATCTCCGCGAACCGTCGGAAGATGGAGCCGGGAACATAGCCGGGGGGCGTGGCCTCCTTCGGGCGGGGCTTCGGATTCAGAATATGCTCGAGATCGTCATCCGCGAGTTCGCCGCGGGCGTCGAGGATCTCCCGGACCTTCGCGAAGGCGCGAACCGCGGATTCGACCTCGGGGCGGTCTCCGACCACGTGGATGGCGCCGTTGCGGACCGTGATGCGCGCGCCGGTCTTCTCGCGGATCTGCTTGAGATTGGCGTCGTACATCCCGAACAGCCGCGGCGCGTCGTTCGGGCCGTCGAGGGGGATCGTGCGTTCCATATCAGCGGGCGATGTACCGTGGGAAAATCGTGAACACCATGAATTGCGCCACCGGCGCGCTGAGGATGAAGGAGTCCACCATGTCCAAGGCGCCTCCGAATTCAGGAAGCAGGCGCCCAGAGTCCTTCACTCCAGCCCAGCGCTTGATGGCGGATTTTACCAGATCGCCGAGTTGCGCCGCCACGGTGACCGCGGCCGCGACGACCAGGTACAGAATTACACGGTCTGCTTCCGGAAACAGGTCGCGTGCAATGGTGGCCTCATCTCCGGCGTTGGACTTCCACAGGCGAAGCGCCAAGTAACCGAGAATCGTCCCTGCCACCAAGCCGCCCACGGATCCCTCCCAAGTCTTGTTGGGGCTGATGGAAGGCGCCAGCTTGTGCTTCCCGATCGTTTTGCCGACGGCATAGGCCGCCATGTCCGACCCCTTGTTCGTCGCCACGAGGAGCAGGAGCCAATACATCCACTCCCCCGGAGACATGACAAACCAATTGTTGGAAATGGAGGTCAACATCAGGACGTAGGTGAACGCCAGGTAGGTGAAGGCCGCGTCCACCGGCGAACTGAATTTCGGGATGAAGACGCAGCGAAGCAGCAGGAGGAGGAGAAAAACAAATCCAAATGGAATGAAGGTGGCGCCGGGAAAATGGATTCCCAGGGCCATGGCGAAACTCACCAGGATCATCGCGAAGCCCAGAATCTCCGCGGGCCGCAGTCCCTTCAGGCGGGCCATCTCGCACAGTTCGCGGAAGGAGATGCAGGCAAAGCAGGCGATCAGCACCGTGACCGCCGTAGTCGTCTTTCGGGAATAGTCGGCATAGACCGTGAGCGCGAGCCCGAGGAGGAGAAGGGGCGCGCCGATCAGGCGGATCGCGACGCGGTTCATTCGGCTTCGTTGATGGCGCCGAAGCGGCGGTCGCGGGCCGAGTAGTCGCGAATCGCCTCGTGGAGATTCGCCTTGCGAAAATCGGGCCACTGCACCGTCGTCACGTACAGCTCGGTGTACGAGATCTGCCAGAGCAGGAAGTTGGAGACGCGGATGTCCCCGCCCGTGCGGATGAGGAGATCGGGGTCGGGCGCCGCCGCGTCGTAGAGGTAGTTCGAGAAGAGCGCCTCGTCGACCTTGTCGGCTTTGACCTTGCCTGACGCGAGATCATCCGCGAGCCGTCGGATGCCGTCGACGATCTCCTGCCGCGCGCCGTAGTTCAGCGCCAGCGACAGCGTCATGCCGCTGTTGGCGGCGCTCATCGTGCGCGTCTTCTCGTATTCCCGCGTCACGTCGTCGGGGAGCGCCTCGAGGCGGCCCACGGCCGTGA
>DASRJF010000229.1:0-3909 GCA_035649615.1 Planctomycetota bacterium
TTCGACCTGGAGCTCCGTGTCGTACTTCGTGAACTTGTAGGCGTAGTCCGTGGTGAACTGATCGGGAATCTGGTCCCCGCCGATCGGGATCGACTTCTTGTTGATGGCGATCGTCAGCTTCCATTCGATCCGGACGGGAAGGCCGCTCTCTCTCGAGATCCACGCCTTGTAGGTCGACGACGACTTCTTCCGGTCCGTGATCGACGTGAAGTCCTTGATGTAGTACTGTTCGAGAGACTTCAGGGTACCCGTGACCTCGCGGATCTGGTCCATCACCGTTTTTTCGTCCGCGGCCGTTTCGACGACGCGACACTCGACGTCGCCGATTTTCTCGTCCGAGCCGAAAGTCGCTGAGGCCTGGAACCGGAACAGCTCGGCGGCGACGAGCCACGGATTCCTCGCCAGGCTGCCGATGCGATTCACCTTGCCGGTCGCCTTCCGCGGCTCGACGAATTCCCGGTCCTGCCGGATCAGCTTCTCCGTCCCCCGCCCATAGAGCTCGGCCGATCCCCGGACCGCCATGAAGTCCTTGATCAGCTTTCCCTCGAATTCGGCCTTCTCGATCTTGGGCTCGGCCGACAGGAGGGCGGAGGTCACGTCCATCGCCAGGTGGCAGCCCTTCTTCTTGGCCCAGTTTCCCTGGACCTTGGCCAGGAGCTGGTTCGGCTTGAGTTTTTCGTCGTCCGCCTGGAAGGCGGCCACACCCAGGCACAGGATCGCGAGCCGAATCATGCACCACCCCCGGTTCTGCCGCGACGATGATCGTGAACCCCCGGCCGCGGTCTCCGTATAATACAGGGAGCGGGCTCCGCCGTATCGCGGAGCGAGAATATGCCGACCTGGGACGAAATCACCCCGTACACGGAGCGGTCGACCTTCTCGCGGAACGCCTCCGTCACGAACGCCCTGTTCGGCGTGCACGTGATCGCGCTGGCGGCCGCGGCGGTCTTCCACTTCACCCAGTCCAAGGTCCTTCTCGCCGCGTGCGGATTCCACACCGTCCCCGCCGTGTTCGGCCTCGAGGCGTGGCGCTTCGTCACGTATCCCTTCGCCCATCGGTTCGATCCCGCATCCCTGGCGGCGTTCGTCGTCCTCGGCTGGCTGTTCATCCGCGCGGGCAACGAGCTCGAGCGCGAATGGGGCGGGGCCCGGATGCTGGGATTCGTCACCGCCCTGGCGCTCTACGGCGGCGCCTCCCAGGCCGCGTGGGACGTGTTCACCGGGTCGGCGGAGAAAACCCCGGCGATCATGATGGGAGGTTTTTCCGCCCCCGTCCTGGGCGTGCTGCTGGCCAACACCCTTCGGAATCCCCGGCGTCCCGCCCTGTTCATGATGCTCATCCCGATGCGGTCCCTCGCCGTCTTCTGGCTCGTCTTCGCCAGCGCGCTGTTGTACGGGGTCTTCGCGGTCGCCGAGGAGCTCAAGCCGGTCGCGATGGCCGGGGCGGTCGTCGCGATGGTCGGCGCGGTCGCCGCCGCGTGGACCTATTCCCGGCTCGACCCGCGGCTCGACCGGTTCCTCGAGTGGCTCGACACGCGACGCGCCCGGGCGAAGTTCCTCGAGGAGTTCGAGCTGCGGGCGCAGGTCGACGTCCTGCTGGAGAAGATCCAGCGCTCGGGCCTGACGGCGCTCACCCGGCAGGAGCGCAAGACCCTTCGCCGCGCGAGCGGACTTTATAAACCCCCGGCGCGGCCGACCCATGAGTGACGCCCGCCGGCGGGTCGTGAGGCTCTCGATTTTCCTCCTCCCGGCGCTCCTGCTCCTGGCGGCCCTGTACGTGTTCCGCGGCGACCTCCGCGCCTCCGCCGCGAGCTTCATGGTGCCCCGGTACACGCAGGACGGCCTGACCTTGATCATGAAGGGGAGAAACCGCGCGGAGCCGCTCGGCGAGTGGCTTCGCGGTGAAATCGCGAGCCTCAAGAAACGCGACCAGATCTACCGCTTCACGCTGCCCAAGGCGGGCTTCCAGGTCGAGGTCCAAAGCGAACCCGGCCCCTCCTACTGCGACGCGGGCTCCAACCGGATCGTCATCCGGGGAATCCCCGACGACGCCCCCTGGGAGCGGATCCAGCCCGATCTCTCGCGCCTGGTCGTCCGCGCGATGCTGAGGGAAGGCGCGCCCGATGCCGAATACAGCCCCTGGTTCGAGGAGGGGGTATCCACGTACTACGAGGGGTCGAAGATGATCGGGTCGCGCAAGGTTGAGCCGATCCGGAGCGCCGCCCGGAACGCCCCCAAGTCGCTGGCCGAGGCGCTCGCCGCCCGGGGCGGAGCCTATTTCTCGGACGTCAGCCACTCGATCGTGGCGTTCCTCCACGAGGCGTTCACCGCCGACATCATCGCCCGGTACGCGGAGATCGAGCGCGCGCCGGGGTCCATTCCCCTCGGGGAGTTCCAGCGCATCTTCGGACACGACGTGGAGGGGGCGTGGCGCGAGTATCTCGAGCGCCGGCAGAATGGGAGTTGACGGCCCCGGACCCGGTCCCCGAGAATGGACGCCAAGGAGAGCCACACATGGGAGTCGAGAAATACGACGAACTGAGCCGGTTGGTCGCCGAAGCGCGGACTCAATTCGAGGAGTTCAAGGGCGGCAAGAAGGTCGCGGCCATGAGGGCGAGGAAGCTCCTCCAGCAGATCAAGAAGCTCGCCCAGGAATGCCGGATCGAGGTCCAGGAGCTCAAGAAGCCGAAGGGGGAAGTTCCCCCGCCGCCCGTGTCCTGAGTTCAACGTCCAAGGTGATCCCAGGTCCGCGGTCCAATGTCGTCAAAGGTTACGGACCTTGGACCGACTTTGGACTTTGGACTTTGGATCACTTTGGACCTTGAACCCCGGACTCCCGCTCATGCCGGTCAATACCTGTCCGAGCTACGGCGAGTTTCGTCCGGCCGAGGACGGCCGGCGGATCCACCCCCCACCCAGCACGTCGTCGCCGTCGTAGAAGACCGCCGCCTGCCCCGGCGTCACCGCCCTCTGCGGCTCGTCGAACTTCACCCGGGCCAAGCCGGTGCCCATGGGCTCCACGACGGCCTCCGCGCCGGGACTGTTGTAGCGGATCTTCACGGACGACGGCACCGGGCCGGACGGTGGCGCGGCGATCCAGTTCACGTCTTCGACCTCGAATTCGCACGACCTGAGATCCCCCTCATCCCCGATCACGACCCGGTTGAGCCCCGGGTCGATTGACACGACGTAGACCGGCCGGCCGAGCGCGATGCCGAGACCCTTGCGCTGGCCAATCGTGAAGAGCTGGTGTCCCGAGTGGGTGCCCACCACCTCACCGGACGGCGTCACGAACTCGCCGGGCTTCACGCGGTCTCCGAGGCGCTCGCGCAGGAGTCCGCGGTGGTCGTTGTCGGGGACGAAGCAGATCTCCTGGCTCTCGGGCTTGTCCGCGATCCGGAGGTCCAACTTTCGGGCGAGGTCCCGGACCTCGGACTTGAGGAGCCCGCCGATCGGGAACAGGCAGCGGGAGAGCTGCGCCTGGGCGAGCGGAAAGAGGACGTAGGACTGGTCCTTCCGGCCGTCGACGGCGCGTCTCAAGGTCGTCCGCCCGTCCCGCTCGCCGAGCCGGGCATAGTGCCCCGTCGCCACCCGCGAGGCGCCGATCGAATCGGCGTAATCGAAGAGGCGGCCGAACTTGAGGTCGCGGTTGCAGCGGATGCAGGGGTTGGGAGTCGCGCCGCGGTCGTACTCGTCGACGAAATAGGAGACGATCCGGCCGAATTCGCGCTCGAAGTTGAGGACGTAGAACGGGATGCCCAGCTTGTCCGCCACCCGGCGGGCGTCCCAGGCGTCGTCGAGCGAGCAACAGCCCTGCTTGCCGGGTCTGGCGGTCGGCGAGGGCGCGACGCCGTGCCGCATGAAGACGCCGGCGGCGTCCCACCCTTCCTCTATTAATAGGGCGGCGGA
>DASRJF010000230.1:0-5670 GCA_035649615.1 Planctomycetota bacterium
GATCGTCATCGCGCAATTCATCGGGTTCCGGGAACCGGCCGCGGGCGCCGCGGCGGGATGGACCGCGTACGCGCCGTTGTCGGTCATCGGCGGCCGGGGCATGACGTTCTGGCTGCTCGCGATGATCTGCGTCGGGACGTCATCGATCCTCGGCGCCGTCAACTACATCACGACCATCGTCAAGATGCGGGCGCCGGGCCTCGGCTGGATGCGCCTCCCGCTGACGACGTGGGCCCAATTCATCACGGCGATCCTTCAGCTCATCGCGACCCCGGTCCTGGCCGCCGCGTTGACCATGCTCACGTTCGAGCGGCTCGGCTTCAACTTCTTCACCCCCGGCGGGCTGTTCGAAGGCGCCGACATGGGGAAACCGCTGGTGCACTCGGGCGGCGTCGTCCTCCTCTGGCAGCACATCTTCTGGTTCTACTCGCACCCGGCGGTCTACATCCTCGTCCTGCCCGCCATGGGCATGGCGTCCGACCTCCTCTCGGTGGGCGCGCGCAAGCCGATCTTCGGGTACTTCGCGATGGTCGTCTCCATCGGCGCCATCGCCGGGTTGGGCTTCATCGTCTGGGCCCACCACATGTTCATGAGCGGCATGAACCCGTACCTCGGCATGGCGTTCATGGTCTCGACGATGCTGATCGCCCTGCCGTCGTCCATCAAGGTCTTCAACTGGCTGGGCACGCTGTGGCGGGGCCAGATCCGGTTCGACGTGCCGACGCTCAACGCGATCTCGTTCGTGTCGATGTTCGTCATCGGCGGCCTGTCGGGCATCTTCATGGCCGCGACGCCCGTCGACATCCACATCCATGACACGTACTTCATCGTCGCGCACTTCCACTACGTCGTCTTCGGCGGGTCGCTCTTCGCGGTCTTCGGGGCGATCTTCTTCTGGTTCCCGAAGATGTTCGGCCGGATGATGAACGCCAAGCTCGGCACGCTTCACTGGTTCCTGACGTTCGTCTTCTTCAACGCCACGTTCTTCCCGATGCACATCACGGGGCTCTGGGGCATGACGCGGCGGTACTCGGACTACACCTACGTCGCGATGTCGATGGACGACATGCAGGGCCTGAACCGGATGATCACGTACTCGGCGATCTGCCTGGGCTTCTCGCAGCTCATCTTCCTCTTCAACTTCTGCTGGAGCATCTGGAAGGGGAAGCCGGCTGACGCCAACCCGTGGAACGCGAACACGCTGGAGTGGACGGTCCCCTCGCCGGCGCCGGAGCACAACTACCACACGGTGCCGACCGTCAACCACGGCCCGTACGAGTACGGCGTCCGCGAGGACAAGGACTGGACGTCCCAGACGGAGCCCGGCGGCGCGTCGAGCGCGCCGACCGGTCATTAACGTGAATCCGCGTCCGCTCGCCGTCGTCGCCGCGGGCTTCACGCTCCTGCTCATCCTGGCGGGCGGATTCGTGACCTCCACCGGCTCCGGCGACGCGATTCCCACGTGGCCGCTCTCGTGGGGCCGCCTCGCGCCGTCCGACTCGACCCCCGCGGTCTGGATCGAGCAGAACCATCGCTACCTGGCCGGCGTCGTCGGACTGCTCGTCGGCATCCTCATGATCTGGATCCGGAAGACCGAGGAGCGCGCCTGGGTGCGGACCTGGGCGTACGTGGCGTTCGGCGCCGTGGTGGCGCAGGCGCTGATCGGGGGATTCAGGATCTTCACGCCGGACTCGATGGCCGCGAAGATCGTCCACGCGGTATTCGGCCAGGTCGTGTTCGCGGTCGTCGTCGCGCTCGCGTTTTTCCTGTCGCCGTCCTGGAAGAAATCCGGGCCGGACGAGAGCGCCGCGCCGGCGTGGCGGCTCGGCGTCCTGGCCGTCGCGTTCGCCTTCCTCCAGCTCGTGGCGGGCGCCGTGACGCGCCACACGGGCGCGGGCATCGCGGTCCACCTCATCGGCGCCGTTCTGGTGGTGCTCCACGCGTCCCTCTTCGGCTCGAGGCTCATGACGACGCGCCTGCGCGGCGGCGCGCACTTCCTCATGGCCCTCCTCGCCGTCCAGGTGGTCCTCGGCTTGACGTCGTGGTCGGCCACGGCGGGCGGCGCGGTCCGGGCCCTCGACGTGCCCGCCTGGCGGCTCGTGACCGTCACGGCCCACGTGGCGGTCGGCGCCCTCATCCTCGCGACCAGTGTCGTCCTGACTTTTAAATGCCGGGCCGGCCATCATCCCGCCGCAGCGGCCCGGCAGATAGCGGAGGCGGGAGGCGGCGCATGACCGATTACCTCGCCCTCACCAAGCCGCGCATCACGCTGATGGTCGTGCTGACGTCGCTCTTCGGCTTTTACCTCGCCTCGTCCGGCCCGGTCGACGGCGGCCTCCTCGCGAACCTCCTGGTCGGGACGGCGCTCTCGTGCGCGGGGGCGGGGGCGCTCAACATGGCGATGGAGCGGCGCGCGGACGGCGCGATGCACCGGACGCGGAACCGGCCGATCCCCTCGGGCCGCGTCCCGATGGGCACGGCGATCTCGTTCGGCGGAATCCTCGCCACGGCCGGCGTGGCCCTGCTCGCGGTCAAGGTCAACGCGCTGACCGCGGGACTCTCCGCCGCGACGCTCGTGCTCTATCTCCTCGTCTACACGCCGCTCAAGTCGCGCACGTCGCTCTGCACGGTCATCGGCGCGATCCCGGGGGCGCTCCCGCCCGTCATGGGGTGGGCCGCGGCGAGGGGGTCGCTCGACGCCGGGGCGTGGGCTCTCTTCGGCGTGCTCTTCTTCTGGCAGCTGCCGCACTTCCTCGCGATCGCGTGGATGTACCGCGAGGACTACGCGCGCGCGGGTTATCCGATGCTGCCGGTCGTCGATCCCGAGGGCGGGAGCACCGCGCGGCAGGTCGTCCTGCAGACGCTGGCGCTCGTCGTGATCAGCCTCGCGCCCGTCGGGCTGGGGATCGCGGGCGGGGCGTACCTCGCCGGGGCCTCGGCCCTGGGCTTCGCGTTCCTCGCGTTCGGCCTGGCCTTTGCCTTGGTCCGTTCGCGGGAGCGGGCGCGCCGCCTCTTCCTCGCGTCGCTCGCGTATCTTCCCGGGTTGCTCGGACTGCTCGCGGTAACGGCTGCGTAAGGAGCTCTGGATCATGGATCACGAGGCGGAATCCCACGGCTCGGCGGTGCAGGTCGAATCGTTCGAGCGCGCGCGCTTCGGGATGTGGCTCTTCCTCGCCTCCGAGATCATGTTCTTCGCGGGGTTCATCGGGGCGTACGTCGTCCTCCGGATGGCGAATCCCCACCTCGCCGAGGCGGCCCAGAAGGAGCTGGCGTGGCCGCTCGCCGCGTTCAACACCGCGGTGCTGATCGTCTCGTCCCTGACGATGGTGATGGCCGTCAACGCCATCTCGAAGGGAAACCACGGCAAGTGCGAAGACATGATCTTCATCACGGCGGTCCTGGGCACGCTCTTCCTCATCGTGAAGGGGTTCGAATACGCCGCCAAATTCGACCACGGCATCTCGCCGAACTCGAGTTCGTTCTGGAGCTCGTACTTCCTGATGACGGGATTCCACGGCCTGCACGTCCTGGGCGGCATCGTCGCGCTCGTCTTCCTCCTGTTCTACGTGAAGAACTACGGGCCCCAGCGGTACGCGAAGGTCGAGAACGTGGCGCTGTACTGGCACTTCGTCGACCTGGTGTGGATCTTCCTGTTCCCGATCGTTTACCTGTTGTAGGGTTCGATGGATGATGAAGGCGGAGGCCGCTAGCCATGAGTGATCCCGTCAAGTCGACCAAGGTCTACTGGTACGTGTTCTTCGCGCTGATCGTGCTCACCATCGTGACGGTGCTGCAGTCGCGCCTCGACATCGGCCATACGACCAACCGGATCATCGGAATCGTCATCGCGATCACGAAAGCCTCGCTCGTGGCCCTCTTCTTCATGCACCTCAAGTACGAGAAGCGCTATTTCTATCCCGTGGTGCTCTTCCCGCTGGCCCTGGTCCTGGTGATCATCTTCGCCAACTTCCCCGACGTCGCGTTCGGCGACCACACGACGCCCGGCGTCGAGACGCGGAGCCACGGCGGCGGGCACTAGCAGGCTGCTAAAGAACCAACCCAACGAGCGTTGAGCTTCTCTACTTGGATGGGGTCCATCGAGTTCGACGTTGACTCGCAGGAGCGGACTTGGTCCGCGGCCGTCAGTCCGACCTGTTAACCCTGAACTGCCATCAGGTTTCGCATCCGAACCAGGTTGTACGCCGCCATCGTGAACCGGAAGATCCAGTCGACCAGCCGCGTACCTCGATGCCGCGTTTTTCGCAGCCCCCCGATCGTCTTCGCCCATCCGAAGGGTTCTTCCACCATCTTGCGGCGCCTCTGGCTGATCGCATACCCCTCGGGCCGGGTCGTCCGTCCGTCGATCATGCTGCCGCGTCGCGTCGTGATGCACTGGGCCACGTGAGGCGTCATCCCTAAGGCACGAACCGATTCTACGAACTCCCCTCGGTCGTAGCCCTTGTCACCGCCGACGGTTCCAGGTCCCGTCGACCCTCGTCTCTCCAGCAGGAGGGAAGCCGCCTCCGTCTCGCAGGTCCCGGTGGCCGCCGTCACTTCCGTCGCCACCACCAAGCCGTGCCGGTTCTCCGTCAGCACATGGCCGTGATGGACGAGCTTCGCTCCTTCTCTGCCCTTGCACATCAGCCGGGCGTCCGGATCGGTCTTCGATTCGTGAGTCTGGTTGCTTCGCTTCTCTCCCTTGAAGTCCGCTTCGGCATTCCGGCCCGGGCCGGGAGGATCGCCCTTGCCGTCCTTGCGCTGAAAGCTCTTGTGGCTCGCCCACGCCTCGATGAACGTCCCGTCCACGGTGAAGTGCTCCTTCGAAATCAGCCCCGCCTCCCGTGCCTGTTTCAGGATCTGATCGAAGAACTTCGCCGCGATCTGCGACTCCTGCAGCCGGTCCCGGTTCTGCGTGAAGGTCTCCGGCACCCACACCGGATCGTCCACCCCAAGCCCCACGAACCATCGGAACAGCAGGTTGTAGTCCAGCTGCTCCATCAGCTGCCTCTCGCTTCGCACGCTGTAGAGCACTTGCAAGAGCAGCGCCCTCAGCAGTCGCTCGGGGGGTATCCCGGGCCGCCCCTCGATCGAGTACATCCGGTCAAAGTCCTTGTCGAGCGCCTTCAGCGCAGCGTCGACCATGACCTTGATCGGCCTGAGCGGATGCGTGGCCGGGATGCGCGATTCGAGGTTGACGTAGCTGAACAGCGAACCGGACGGTGTTTCATTCCCTCTCATGCACCCGGTGTACCATATTTCCGGTCGCGCCGGGAGAGGGGTTTTTTAGCAGCCTGCTAGTGTCGCATCAAGATTGATTCCCACGGTTCTCACTTGGCCGGTTTGGATGCGACACGCGTTCAAGGTTCGGAGTTCGTGGTTCTTCGTTCGTTCTGAGTTCACCGTCAACGCCGGACTCAGAACTCCGAACGAACGCAGAACGCAGAACGTTGAACTTCGAGTCGGCCTTCTAAAACTCCGGGTCGACTGGAATCCTTTCAACCGCCAGAATCAATCTTGATGCGACACTAGCTCTGGACCCCACAAAAGATTTTCAACACTCCGTTCCGGAATTCGTGGCACACTCTCCGTGGGGGGGACCGGAAGGGGGTCGGGTATGAATGTCCCCGAATGGGACGACATCCTCCGGTTGAGCGCGTCGGACGGCCGGAT
>DASRJF010000231.1:0-23580 GCA_035649615.1 Planctomycetota bacterium
CCGTGGTGGATCGTGCCCCGGCCGCGCGTGCACGTGAGGATCTGGAACCGCTGCTTGTTCGTCTTCTCGCGGATCCGCTTCCGCTCCAGCTCCATCGCCTCCATCGTGAACTTCTCGCACTTGATGAGGAGCATGCGGCGGTACGGGAATCCCGCCATCCGCGACGGCTTGTACTTCGAGACCCCCATCGAATAGAAATCCGTCACGTTCATCGCCTTCTCGACGTCCAGCGGGCGCGGCTTCCCGTTCTGGATGCGCCCCCAGTCCGTCAGGCGGTACGTGATGTCGGAGTTCTGCTGGACCTCGAGGAAGATCGCGCCGCCGAACGCCGTGTGGATCGTGCCGGGCGGGATGAAGATCACGTCGCCCACCTTCACTTCCATCGCGTTCAGGCACGTCTCCACCGTGCCCTTCTGGAGGTGCTGGCGGAACTCGGACACCGTCGTGCCGGGCAGGACGCCGCGGATGACGCGCGCGTCGCGGGGCGCGTGGACGACGTACCACGCCTCCATCTTTCCCACGGGCTCGGGCTCGTACCGCTGGGCGAAGTCGTCGGAGGGGTGGACCTGCAGCGAGAGCCGCTCGTGGGCGCCGATGAACTTGACGAGGAGGGGGAATCGCGAGGCGAAGCGCATGCTGTGCTCGTCGCCCAGCACCTCGCGCGGCCACGCCTTGCAGAGGCGCTCCAGCGTCCACCCCTTGAGGGGTCCCGAGGCCACCACCGAGGCAAACGGGTCGCGGCCGGACAACTCCCAGGACTCGCCCGTCTTGGCGCCGGCCCCCTTCTTCTTCAGGACCCGCTTGAGTTCGGGCCCTCCCCAGATCTTGTCCTTGTAGATTTCCTTGAAGCGGTAGGGATACAGCACCGGGCCCTTTGCGGGGGCGGCCTTCGGCATGGCGGGATTCTAAGGAGGCCCTTTCAAATGTGCAATCACCGTGACGGGTTGCACGAGCCCGACCCCCGGCATGAGTTCCCAGACTTCAGAAGCGGCCGGTCGCAAAACCGGTAAACTGACGCCGTGAGCGATCCCTTCCCCAGCGGCCCGTGGCGCGGGTTTTACGTCTACCCGTTCGACGACACCCGCCATTCCATGACGATGCACCTCACGTTCCTCGAGGGGAATCTCTCCGGCCTCGGCGACGACCCCGTGGGGCCCTTCGTGATCAGGGGCCGCTACGACGCCGAGACCCTGGAGGTCTACTGGACCAAGACCTACCTCGGCCGCCACAGCGTCTACTACAAGGGCTACCGCGAGCCCGCGCGCATCTGGGGCACGTGGGAGCTCGGCGGGATGACAGGGGGCTTCAAGATCTGGCCCGGCGGAGGCGATGGATCCCTGGAACAGACGGCCGCGGCGGAGACGGAAGTCCCGGACGCGGTCGCCGAATTGCAGCCATCAGCGAACAGCCGATAGCTTCCACAGCTCCTGGCATTCAGGCTTCCAGAAGCGATCAGCGTATAGCTTTCAGACAGACTCGGCCTCTCAGCTTTCATTCAACTCAGGCTGCCCGCCGTCCGCTGGACGCTTCCGAAGAACTGTCCGCTATTGGCTTCAGGCGCTGTGCGCTGACTGCTGATGGCTTCCCCGTACTCGGGTCGCTACACTGTCTCGCCTCATGATCCGGGGCATCCGGGGCGCGACGACCGTCGAGCGAAACGACGAGGGCGAGATCCTCGGCCGCACGCTCGACCTCCTCCGGGCGATCGTCCGGAACAACCGGATCACGGCGGAGCGCATCGCCATGGTCCATTTCACGATGTCGCCCGACCTGGACGCGGCGTTCCCCGCAGCGGCGCTCCGGCGGATGCCGGGCCGCGGGTGGGCGCGCGTGCCCGCCATCTGCTCGACCGAGGTGGCCGTGCCGGGGTCCCTTCGCCGCGCGATCCGCGTCCTCGTGCTGGCCGACGTGGCGGGCGGGGCGCGCGACGTCCGTCATGAATATGCGGGGGGCGCGGCGGCGCTGCGCCCCGATCTGGTATCTTCGCGGGCCCGCGCCGGAGGGAAGCGAAGCGCCTCCTCCGGGGCCTCGCGCAGGAGCAAGTCGAAGCGATGATCATCGTGATGAAGCCGGGGGCGGCCGGGCGCGAGGTGGGCGCCGTCGTGCGCCACGCCGAGGCGCTCGGGTTGCGCGCGCATCTCTCCAACGGGGATCGCACGTCGATCATCCGGGTCGCCGGCGACGACCGCCGCCTCGACCCCGCGGGCTTCCTCGCGCTGAGGGGCGTCGAGCGCGTCATCCCCATCCTGCACCCCTTCAAGCTCGCCAGCCGCGAAGTCCAGCCGGCCGACACCATCGTCCGCGTGGACGGCCTCCGCATCGGGAGCGGCACGTTCACGGTCATCGCCGGCCCGTGCGCCGTGGAGTCCCTCGAGCAGACGCTCGAGGCGGCGCGGCGCGTGAAGAAGGCGGGCGCGCACATCCTCCGCGGCGGGGCGTTCAAGCCGCGCACCTCGCCCTACAGCTTCCAGGGGCTCGGCCCGAAGGGGCTCGAGATCCTGTCGCGCGCGCGCGCCGAGACGGGACTCGCGATCGTCACGGAGGTGATGTCCGCCGAGGACGTCTCGCTCGTCGCGGAGCACGCGGACATCCTCCAGGTCGGCGCGCGGAACATGCAGAACTTCAACCTGCTCGACGCCGTCGGCCGGCAGAAGCGGCCGGTCCTGCTCAAGCGGGGGCTCATGTCCACGGTCGAGGAGCTGCTCCTGTCGGCGGAGCACATCCTCTCGCGCGGCAACCGGAACGTCATCCTGTGCGAGCGGGGCGTGCGGACGTTCGAGAAGTACACGCGCAACACGCTCGACATCTCGACCGTGCCGGTCGTGAAGAAGCTCTCCCACCTCCCGATCATCGTCGACCCCAGCCACGCCGCCGGCGTGCGCGACTACGTGGCGGCGCTGGCCCGCGCGTCGGTCGCCGTGGGGGCGGACGGGATGATGATCGAGGTCCATCCTCAGCCGGAGAAGGCGCTCTGCGACGGGCCGGAAAGCCTCTCCCCGGACGAGTTTGACCGGCTCATGAAGGACGTCCGGCCGATCGCGAAGGCCGTCGGAAGGCGCCTCAAGCGATAGGACCCCGGACGCCGGTCCAATCTTGGCCGTAGTACTTTGACCTCGGCGACCGTCCAGAAGTTTGGCTTGTGCGGCGGCCCGTAATCATTAAAATCTTTTAATCTTCCGACAACGCGCGTCGCCGCTGGAAAGGAAACTTCTGCGCCGGATCCACGGGATGGGAAGAGGGGTCGCCGCGTGGCATCTCGCGGTCGCCTTCTGGACCTGCGCCGGCGCCCTCGCCGTCCGGGCCCAGGATCCGCCCCCGGCCCAGGAGCCGTGGGAGGGGAAGCCCGTCCGCCACATCCGCACCTCGGGATTCCGCAAGGCCAGCAAGTGGGAGGTCCTGAACCTCATCGACCTCAAGGAAAAGGTCCCCTACGACGCCGTCAAGCGCAGCCAGGACCTGAAGCGGATCTTCAACCTGCGCAAGTTCGCGGACGTCAAGATCGAGCCGGAGATTGACGCCGCGACCGGGGAAGTCGATTTCCTCGTCAAGGTCGTCGAGTTCCAAGGGATCATCGACGTCCGCTTCACGGGCCTCACCGCCATCTCGGTCTCCACGCTGACCGATCTCCGCCAGAAGCACGGGGTCATGCTCGACCCCTACCTCCTGAAGCTCGACCGCGAGGGGATCCGGGACAAGCTCGTCCAGAAGGGCTATCACTTCTGCAAGGTGGAGCCGGACATCGCGACGGAGCAGGACGGCGCGATCCTCCACTGGCGCATCACCGAGGGGCCGCTCGTCACCGTCCGCTCGATCGAGATCACGGGCAACCGCCGCTACGCGACCGGCGATCTGAAGGCGCTCATGCAGACGAAGGAGGCCGGATCCTTCCTCTTCATCCCGGTCCCGGGCGGCCCGTTCGTGCAGTTCAACCTCGAGGAGGACCTCAAGCGGCTGAAGCTCGCGTACTACCGGGAGGGGTGGCTCGACATCGCGAAGGACGACCGCATCTTCATCGAGGACCTGGTCTTCTCGCCGGACCGGACGATCGTGGACATCCGCATCCACGTCGACGAGGGCCAGAAGTACCGCATCCGGAACATCACCTTCAAGGGCCACACGGTCCTCCCCGAGGAGCTGATGCGGGCGTCGCTCATCTCGAAATCCGGCGACGAGTACACCGTGATGAACGCCGCCGCCGACGCCGAGAAGGTCCGCGAGATGTACGGCGAGCGCGCGTACATCCTGGCCCAGGTGGAGCCGCTGACGACCTTCCGCGGCGAGGGCCGGGAGCTGGACCTCGAGTTCCGGATCGTCGAGAACCAGGAGATCACCGTCGGCCGGATCATCGTCAACGGGAACACCAAGACGCGGTTCGACGTCATCCTCCGCGAGCTGAAGGACTTCGCGCCCGGCGAGAAATTCAACCGGCGGCTCCTGCAGCGCGGCGTCCAGCGCCTCCGCGACAAGCAGTACTTCGACCCCATGGCCGGGTTCAGCGTCCGCCTCGAGGAGGGCCAGGATCCCAGCCAGCGCGACGTGGTCATCGACGTCAAGGAGGGGAGCACCGGGACGGTCCGGTTCGCGGGCGGATACTCGTCGTCCTACGGCATCGTGGGCATCATCGAGTTCGAGCAGCGCAACTTCGACATCGCCGATCTTCCCAAGAGCGTCGCGGACATCTTCACCGGCGAGGCCTTCGCGGGGGGCGGCCAGCATTTCCGGGTCCAGTTCGCCCCCGCGGCCACGGCGAAGAGCTTCCTCGTCTCGTTCCGGGAGCCCCACGTGTACGGACACGAGTTCGGCATGGGGGTGCACGTGAGCCAGCGCGAGGCGGCGCGCGAATCGTGGGATGAGCAGCGGCTCGAAGGCGGCATCAGCTTCGACAAGCGGCTCGACCCCTTCGTCGTCCGCCTCGGCGTCCTCGCGATGAGGATGGAGACCGACGACCTCGAGGCCGACGCCCCTTCCACGGTGCGGGAGCTCGAGGGCCGGACGCGCATTTTCTCGATCACGTCGGGGATCAGCTACGACACGCGCGACAGCATCGTCATCCCGACGCAGGGCCACCGCGTGTCGCTCGAGTACGAGTACGCCGGCGACCCGCTGCCGGGCGACTTCGACTTCGGCAAGACCACGTTCGACATCGAGTCCTACTTCCCCGTCGTGGAGATCGGCCCCGACCGGCGCCACGTTCTCAATTTCGACCTGACCATCGGGCACGCCAACGAGCACGGCAGCTCGATCGTCCCCTACTACGAGCGGTTCTACGGGGGCGGCCGGGGCTCCATCCGCGGGTTCGACTTCCGCGGCATCGGGCCGCGCGAGAACGGCGACCCCATCGGCGGCAACGCGTACGCCTTCTTCAGCGCGGAGTACGCCTACCCGCTCGTCGGCAACATCCTGTGGCTGTCCGCCTTCTACGACGTGGCCAACCTCACGTCCGACTGGAACGACCTGTACCACGAGAAGTGGCGCAACACGGTCGGGTTCAGCATCAAGTTCGTCATCCCGCAGCTGGGCAACATCCCCGTGTCGATCGACTTCGGCTTCCCCACGGTGAAGCACGACGAAGACGACCGGGAAACGGTTACGTTCGACATCGGAAGGCTCTTTTTCTAGAGGGGATTACATGCGGAATTGGAGACAGCCGGCGGTCGGCCTGGTCGCGGCGTTCGCGGTCGCGGCCTTCGCACTCGCGGGCGGCGCCCGCGCCCAGGACGGCGCCCCGGCCAAGGCGCTGAAGATCGCCGTCTTGAACATGAGCGACTGCATCGAGGCGGCGCGGAACGACCACGCGAAGGACCTCGAAACGCGGTTCAACCAGATCAACCGCGAGACGCAGGAAGAGATGGCCAAGATCCGGAAGAAGGCGGACGAGCTGAAGGCGCAGGTCAAGGGCCTGGAGGAGTCGGGGCCGGGCTCCGACCTCTACATGAAGAAGGCCGCCGAATGGAACCTCGAGGAGGCGCGCTACAAGATCGCCACCGAGATGCGCCAGCTCCAGCTGCGCGTGTCCAGCGAGTCGTTCCGGACCCAGCTCTACTCCGACGCGCGCAAGATGACCACCCTCCTGGCGCAGGAGCAGAAGATCGATCTCGTCCTCCGGACCGACGAAGGCGCGTTCGAAGCGGAAACGACCGAATTCGCCCGGACGAAGAATGCCCTGCGGTCGGTGCTCTACAACGAGCCGTCGATGGACATCACGGCGGCCGTCCTGGCCCGCCTGAACGAGGATTACAAAAAGAAGAAGAAGTAAGGCGGCGGCGCGGGGTACAACAGAGGCCATGGAACGCACCCTGGCCGATCTCGCCGCCTTGGTCGGAGGAGCCGTCCGCGGCGACGGGTCCGTCCGCGTCCGCGGGGCGTGCGGGCTCGAGGACGCCGGCCCGGGCGAGATCACCTTCCTCGCCCACCCGAAGTACGCGCCGCTCGCCCGGAGCACGCGCGCCGGGGCGATCGTGCTCTCGGACCGGGCCGCGGCCCCCGGGATCCCGGCGATCGTCGTCAAGGATCCCAACCTCGCGTTCGTCGAGATCGCCCGGCAGTTCGCCGAACTCCCGCCGCGCCCCGAGGGGATCCACCCCACGGCCGTCATCGACCCCGCCGCGAAACTCGGCAAGAACGTGGCGGTCGGCGCGCAATCCGTGATCGAGGCGGGCGCGACGATCGGCGACGGCACGGTCATCCATCCCCTCGTGTACGTGGGGCCCGCGGTCCGCGTCGGCAAGGACTCGGTCCTGTACCCCGGCGTCTCGATCCGCGAGCGGTGCGTCGTCGGCGACCGGGTGGTTCTCCACTGCGGGACGGTGATCGGGTCGGACGGCTTCGGCTTCGCCACGGTCAAGGGGATCCATCACAAGATCCCGCAGGGCGGCATCGTGGTCATCGAGGACGACGTGGAACTGGGGGCGAACTGCGCCGTGGACCGCGCCCGGGTCGACAAGACCGTCATCCGCCGCGGGGCGAAACTCGACAACCTCGTCCACATCGGCCACAATTCGATCATCGGGGAGCACGTCCTGATGGCCGCCATGGTGGCGATTGCCGGGAGCGTGAAGGTGGAGCACCACGCGATGCTCGGAGGCCAGGTGGCGGTCGGAGGACACGTGACGGTCGGCGCCGGGGCCATCCTCACCGGCCAGGCGGGCCTGAGCAAGGACATGCCGCCCGCCGCCATGTACAGCGGAACGCCCGCCGAGCCCCACATAGGACACCTGCGGGCCCTCGCCGCCGGCCACCGGATCGACAAGCTGCTCAAGGAGGTCCGGGACCTGAAGGGCCGGATCGCGAAACTGGAAAAGAAGCGCGCCCCATGAGGAAGACACAGCGCACGCTGAAGGCGCCGGTCAAGTTCTCGGGCCCGGGCCTCTTCACCGGCACGCTCGCCAATCTCGTCATCGAGCCCGCCCCCGCCGGAAGCGGCGTCGCCTTCATCCGCACGGACCTCCCCGGTCAGCCGCGGATCGACGTCACCCCCGACAACGTCACGAGCAAGGTCCGCCGCACCGCCCTCTCCTCCGGCCCGGCGGAGGTCGAGACCGTCGAGCACCTCCTCTCCGCGATGTACGGCCTCGGGGTGGACAACGCGACCATCAAGATCGACGCCAGCGAGATTCCGCACGCGGACGGCTCGGCCCACATGTGGGTCGACCTCATGTCGAAGACCGGGTTCGACGACCAGAACGAGCCGCGCCGGGTGCTCTCGCTGAAAGAGCCCGTCGCGGTGTCGGAGAAGGACGCGCACCTCGTCGCGTTTCCCCACGAGGGCGGCCTGAGCATCTCCTATTCGCTGAGCTATCCCGGGACGCCCATCGGAACGCAGGCGTACTCGTTGTCCGTCGACGAAGAGTCGTTCGCGCGCGAGATCGCGCCCGCCCGCACGTTCTGCCTCGAGAGCGAGGCCGAGGCGCTGCAGAAGCAGGGGCTGGGGAGCGGGGGTACGACGGCGAACACGCTCGTCGTCGGCAAGGACGGGCCCATCGACAACAAGCTCCGGTGGCCGGACGAATACGTGCGCCACAAGATCCTCGACCTGATCGGCGATCTCGCGCTTCTCGGCGGGACGCTGAAGGCCAAGGTGATCGCGCTGGGCTCCGGCCACACGATGAACGCCCAGCTCGTGCGGCGCATCCAGGAGGCCGGCGCCGGCCCGGGCACGACCCGCACCCGCCGCGACGCGTCCCTGCTCGACGTCCGCGAGATCGAGAAGATCCTTCCCCACCGCTTCCCGATGCTCCTCATCGACCGCGTCATCGAGATGGACGGCTACAAGCGCGCCGTGGGGATCAAGAACGTCACGTACAACGAGCCGTTCTTCCAGGGCCACTTCCCGGGCCAGCCGATCATGCCGGGCGTGCTCCAGATCGAGGCCATGGCCCAGCTCGCCGGCGCCCTGCTCATGCGCCAGGCCGCCACGCAGGCGGGCGTCGCCGTCCTCCTCGCGCTCGACGGCGTGCGGCTGAGGAAGAACGTCGTGCCCGGCGACCAGCTGCGGATCGAGGTCGAAACGGTCCGGCTCAAGGCCCGCACCGCGGAGATCTCGGCCCGCGCGACCGTGGACGGGCAGGTGGCGTGCGAGGCGAACATGCGGTTCATGCTGCTGGACTCCGCGGGATGAAGGCCCACCCCACGGCGCTCGTCGATCCCAAGGCGCGAGTCGCCGAGGACGTGGAGATCGGCCCCTACTGCGTGATCGGCCCCGACGTCGCCCTCGGCGAGGGCACGGTCGTCATGAACCACGCGACAATCATCGGCCGCACCACGATCGGCAGGAAAAACACGATCTATCCCTACGCGGTGCTCGGCGGGAAACCGCAGGACCTCAAGTACCGGGGCGAGGACACCGAGGTCGTGATCGGCGACGGGAACACGATCCGCGAATACGTCACGGTCAACCTCGGGACGGCGGGCGGAGGCGGCGTGACGCGCATCGGGAGCAACGGCCTCTACATGGCCGGGTGCCACGTCGCCCACGACTGCGACCTGGGGGACCACGTCGTCATCGCGAACAACGTCCTCCTCGCCGGCCACGTGAAGATCGAGGATTACGTCGGGATGAGCGCCTACGTCGGCCTCCACCACTTCGTCACGGTGGGACGCTGCGCGTTCGTCGGCGGGTTCTCCCGGATCAGCGTGGACGTGCCCCCGTTCATGGTCGTCGCCGGGGTGCCGCTGAGCATCGTCTCCACGAACGCCGTGGGGCTGAGGCGGCGCGGCATGTCCGATGCGACGATGCTCGCCCTCCGCGAGGCCCACCGGCTGATCTGGCGGTCCGGGCTCCCGAAGCCGGAGGCCGTCGCCCTCATCGAGCAGCGTTATCCCAAGGATCCGGACATCCGGTACCTGCTCGAGTTCATGAAGGCGATCGACGGCGGGAAGAACGGCCGCGCGCGCGAGTCGCGCCGCGCGTCGAGCGGCTTCCCGGACCCGGAGGACGATTCCGTCAAGGCGGCGGAGCCGGCGCCGTGACCGCCCTCCGCGCCGCCGTGGTGGGCGTCGGCCACCTCGGCCGCCACCACGCGCGCATCCTGAAATCCCTGGCGGGCGTCGACCTCGTCGGCATCGTCGACGTCTCGGCGGCCCGGGCGCAGGAGATCGGGAAGGACCTGGGCGTCCCGGTCTTCGCATCGCACCGCGAGATCCTCGACCGGGTCGACGCCGTCACGGTGGCGGTTCCCACGATCCACCACCTCGCGGTGGCGCGGGATTTCCTCGACCGCGGGATCGCGACGCTCGTGGAGAAGCCGCTGGCGACGACCATCGAGGAAGGCGAGGAGCTGGTGGCCCTCTCGCGGAAGCGCCGCGCCCCGCTCCAGGTCGGCCACGTCGAGCGCTTCAACCCCGCCGTGCGGGCGGTCGAAGGAAAGATCGGAAAGCCGCGATTCATCGAGGCGCACCGGCTGAGCTCGTTCAAGTTCCGGTCGACCGACATCGACGTGGTCCTGGACCTGATGATCCACGACCTCGATCTCGTCCTCCATTTCGCGAACTCGCCGCTCAAGCGCGTCGACGCGGTGGGCGTCTCGCTCCTGTTCGGCCCCGAGGACCTGGCGAACGCCCGGCTCGAATTCGAGAACGGCTGCGTGGCGAACCTGACCGCGAGCCGGATCTCGGACAAGAGCATGCGGAAGATCCGGGTCTTCTCCGAGAACACGTACGCCTCGATCGACACGTTGGAGAAGTCGGTGCGCCTGTACCGCACGACCCGCGAGCTCGCGAAAGCGCTGGCCGCGATGCCCGCGGACCGGGAGCCGTCGCTCGCGGACCTGGCGGGCATCCCCCGCGAGTTCTATTCGATAGAGGAGATGGACCTGCCGGACGAGGAGCCGCTCGCGGGCGAATTGAAGTCGTTCGTGGAGGCGGCCCGGACGCGGGGCGAGACCGCGGTCCCGGGCGAGGACGGCGTGCGCGCGATGAAAGCGGCCGAGGAAGTTGTACGGGAAATGCGGTCACATGAATGGAAGTGAAGCCCTTCCAGGAAATGGGAGATTTGGGATTGGCGATTGGAGATTCGGGCTTCCAGCTTGGAGCTTCGAGCTTGGAGCTTGAAGCTTGAAGCTTGAAGCTTGAAACTGCGGGACCGCGCAGCGGTCCAACGATCCTGATCGTGGCGGGTGAAGCCTCCGGCGATCTCCACGGGGCCGGGCTGGCGCGCGGGTTGAAGGAGCTCGCGCCGGGCGTGATCCTCCTCGGCGCGGGCGGCCACCGGATGCGCGAGGCGGGCGTCGAGCTCGTCTCCGAGACGACCGCGCACGCGGCCGTCGGGATCGTCGAGGCGTTCCACAACCTCCACCACTACTCGAAGCTCTACCGGGTCCTCCAGAGCGCGCTGAAGAGCCGGCGGCCCGACGCCGTCGTGCTCATCGACTTCCCCGACTTCAACCTGCGGTTCGCGGAGCGGGTCCACGATCACGGGATCCCCATCGCGTACTACATCAGCCCGCAGATCTGGGCGTGGCGGGCGGGCCGGCTCAAGGACATCAAGCGGCTCGTCTCGAAGATGATCGTCATCCTCGATTTCGAGGAGAAGCTCTACCGCGACGCCGGGGTCGAGGCGGTGTTCGTCGGCCATCCCCTGCTCGACGCCTTCCAGGCGCCCGACCGCGACGCGCTGCGCCGCGAGTTCGGCGGGCGCCCGCTGATCGGCCTCCTGCCGGGAAGCCGGGGCAAGCAGTTCGCCGCGCTCTTCCCCCTCATGCTCAAGGCCGCGGGGATCATTTCCGCAGAGCTGCCCGAGGCGCGGTACGTCGTGGGCTGCGCCCGTGGGATCGACGCCGCCTCCGCGGAAAAGAAGGCGGCGACCGCCAAGGTTCCCGTAACCTTGCTGTGGAACCGGACGGCCGACGTCCAGGCCGCGAGCGACCTGCTCCTGACCGCGTCCGGAACGTCGACGCTGGAAGCGGCGCTGCACGGGACGCCGATGATCGTCACGTACAAGCTCAACCCGCTGACGGCCATGACGCTCGGGCCGCTCATCAAGACCCGCACCTTCGCGCTCGTGAACATCGTCGCGGGGCGCGAGATCATGCCGGAGTTCTACCAGTCGAAGGCGAAGCCGGGGCTCATCGCGCGCGAGGCGCTCTCGATCATCAAGGACGGACGGCTCGATGTCATGCGGCGCGATCTCGCGGACGTCCGCCGGAAACTCGGCGCCCCGGGGGCCTCGAAGCGCGCCGCCGCCGAAGTCTTGAAGGTCGCGCGAGCCTGACTTACTTTTTCCGGGGCGCTTCCGCGGGCGCGGCGTTCTTCGCCAGCCACTCGAACCCCCGCCGCATCCTCCCGTACACGTCGCTCGTCCAGCCGTGCGCCCCCGACTGCTCGGAGAACTCCACGGTGGCGCCCGCCTTGCGGAGCGTGTCCCGCGCCTGTTCGGCCATGCGGAAGGGGCACACCTTGTCGTCCTTGGAATGATCGATGAAGTAGGCGTGACCCTTCGCGGACTTGAGCGGCGGAAGCGTGTCCGGTTTGAAGACGGACATGGCGACGAACGAGCCGGTCACGGCCTTTTTCTCCTGGAGAGAGATGGCGTACGCGGCGGGTCCGCTGGAGGACCAGGAGAACGTGAAGATGAAGCGCGGATCGATCTTGTGACGGCCGGCGACATCCTTGATCACCGCGTCCACGAAGTCTTCCGTCGAGAACTTCATCCCCTTGACCGGATTCGTCTTCGTCGGCCAGACGATCTCCTGGCCCTCCGCCCACTTGAAGGCGACCGGTTGCGCGACGAGGTACTCGCTAGAGAGCGCATGCTTCCAGATGCGCTTGACGAAAGGATTGAAGTCGGCCGTGCCGGGCCCGCCGGGCATGATGACCGCGAGCTTGAATCCGCCTTCCGGCGCCTTCGCCTCCTTGTCCCCGCCGATCAGGAAGTACCGCTTGTTGGCGTCACCGCCGATCTTGAGGTCTTCGCTGGGAACGTCGGCGACATCGTCTTGGGCCGGGGCGATCGGCGCCGCGGACGCCATGAGCGCCGACAGCGCGATCCAGGCTCGAATCGTCATGGCTGGGCTCTCCCTTCGTGTCATTTCAATTCCGCGGAGTGCTTCTTCGTTTCTTCCGCGAGATCGGGGTACTTCGCCGCGCGCGCGACATACGCGGCCCGGATCCGCTCCACCATCGCGGCCCGCACCGCCGGAGTCTTCTCGTCTTCGAAGCGCCGGTCCCACGGCCAGCTGTAGAAATAGTGAAACCGCCTGTCCTTCGAGAGCAGGTCCACGACGTACCCGATGGCGGCGTCGACTCCCTTTTCATCCCAGATCATCATCGCCCGGTCATTGACGAGGTGTTGGAACTTGCTGTGCTTCGAAGGAATCGTGTAGGAGGTGCCCGGGTAGGCGGCGATCGCGCGGTCCAGCTGCGTCGCCGCCGCCGCCAGGTCCTTTCGTTCTCGGGCGGACTGGCTGAGCAATCTCCGGACGCGCCACTCGAGACTATTCGGCTTCTTGCCGGCCTCGAACCAGGCCAGGATCGCCTTCTCGGCCGCCTCGAGGGCCGCGGCATCCGGCCCCTGGGCCTTCTTCCATTCCTCGAAAGGATGATCGAAGTCCTTCTTGTCGACCCAGGGATTGCCTTCGGCGAAGGCCTCCTCGATCTCCTTCCACTTCTGCTCGACCGCGGAAACCAGCGTTCGGGTGTCCGCCGGATCCTGGGCCGCGATCATGAGGAGGAGGTCCTGGCAGGCGCGCGAGACGGCCGCGTCGTCCCCCCGGGCTCCGCGCTCGAGGGCGGCCAGCGCCGAGGGACCCATCCGCAGCAGTTCCGCCGCCGCCTGGGCTCTCGTCGCGGGCGACGCCAGCAGGAGGATGGAATCGTGAGGGCTCCGGCTCGGAGGCCGCACCGAACCTGAAGCCAGCCAGGCCGCCCCGGCCGCCACCACCGCCAGTCCCACCATCGCCAGGGGCCGCGCCCATTCGCGGGGGGGACGCGAGGATTCGATCACCGCCCGCTCGGCGCAAATGCCGGAATAGAGTTCAAGGCAGGCGGGACAGGCGTCCAGGTGCTCGCGAATCCCCTCGCGTTCTTCCGCCGGGACCGCGTCGTCGGCGTCGGCGGTGAGAGCGTCGAGATCGGGATGGTTCATGACATGCCTCGCACAATTTCCCGGAGGATTCGGAGCGCCCGGCAGAGTTGGACCCGGACCCGCCCCGGCGGAACGCCCAGCTTTCGGGCGATGTCCGCGGGCGTCCGGCCCTCGTGGAAGCGCTCCTGGATGAGCGCGCGATAATCGCGGGGAAGAACGCGCACCGCCGCCGCAATTTTCTCCTGGTCCTCCGCCGTGAGGAACGGCGGCGCGCTTTCGGGGTTCTCGACGCTGTCCATCCGGGCCGGCCGCCGCTGCCGGATCTTCAGGGCGGCATGGGCGGCCGTCCGGAAAAGCCACCCGACCGGGTTCAGTTGCGGATTGAGCCGGTTCCAGTGGCGCTGGAGCTGGAGAAAGGCCTCCTGCTGGGCATCCTCGGCGTCCTCTTCGTTGGCCGTCATGCGCCGGCACAGTCGCAACACGGCCGCCGAGTAGCGTTCGAAGAACGCGGCCACGGCGTCCGCGTCCGTCGACGGCATCGCCTTCATACATGTTTTTTATCCGGCCGCGCTCCAATCGTTACCGAATTTCGCCGGGGGACTTCCGCGGCGCGTTCCTGGATCTCCCGCGGTCGATTAGACTACGAAGTCTCGGAAACGGGACTGTGGCCGTCGCGTGCGGTGCTGGATTCCGGGGTTCGGATGTTGAAGCGGGAGCGTGAACCATGACGACGGAACCGGAACGGGCACTGCTGGAGAAGATCTGGGCTGAGGTGCGGGCCGGCTTCGCCGAGTACCGAATCGAGGATCTCAGGAAAATCCTCGACGTCCCCGAAGGCGTGCCCGTTCCGAATCGCGCGCAGGCGAAGGAATTCGCCGATGCGCTCCCAGACTTGTCGCGCGCTCGTTTCCTGAAGATCGTCACCGTCGGGGAGGTCGCCGCCTATTACGCGCAGTCGGGAAAAGAGGTGCACGTCGTCCGCTTCCAACGGTCGGGCGAGGGGTGGAAACCCCTTCCGGCCCCTCACACGATGTCGAGCTATTCCACGGATGAGAGGATTGATGCCGAAGCGCTGATCGCTCGTGAACCGTCGTTGCATCCGGTCCCCGGCGAATCGACCGAATCGACCCCGGCTCCTCCAGCCGGCGAGCCGCAGGATGCGCGCCCCGAACTGGAAATCCGCCGGGAGCTCGAGGCGCTCTGGAGGCGGATCCGGGATGCCTTCGCGTCGGGACGCCCCGAGCGCGCCTCCGCGGACCTGCTCCTGGTGGAGGGCGCCACGCTTCCCGGGACCGACGAAGCGAAAGCCCTCGCGAAGGAGCACCTCCCCGACCTGGTGCGCGGCCAGTTTCTCAAGCTCGGCTGGCGTGCCGACAAGCCGCAAGTGGCGGGCTACTACGCCGAGACGAAGGTCGGGGTGTTCAACAAGTCAACCGTCTCGCTGGTCGTGTTCGTCCGCCACGAAGGGAGATGGAAATTCGCCCCCGGCCCGGCCGCGATCGCCACGGTCGAGGGGCCGAAGGTGAACCGCGCCGGCCTGGTGAAACTGATCGAATCCGATCCGCGACTCGCCCTCTAACGGCGGCGGCCGACTGCAGGGAGCCCGCGCGCATGAGCTGGGAACAGGTGGCGCTCTTCGCGGCCCTCTTTGTCGTCACGCTCCTCCTGAGCCTGGCGGTCGTCCTCTTCGTCCTTCTTCGCATCCCCGAGACCTACTTCACGCAGCCTCGCCGCCCATCTTTTGGAGGCGCCCATCCGGTGCTGCGCGTCACCCTCCTCGTCATCAAGAACCTGGTGGGTGTGGCCGTGGTCGCGCTCGGTCTCGTCATGTCCCTGCCGGGCGTCCCCGGCCAGGGCGTGCTCACGATCTTCCTGGGGCTGATGCTCGTCGACTTCCCCGGCAAGTACCGCCTCGAGCGGTCGATCATCCGGCGCCCCGCGGTCCATGGCGTGATCAACCGGCTGCGGACGCGCTTCGGGCGCCCTCCGTTGCAAATTCCCTAGTGTTGCGTCAAGGTTGATTCTGACGGTTGAGACGTACCCTGTGGACCCGCAGTTCCAGAAGGCCGACCAGAAGTTCAGCGTTCTGAGTGCTGCGTTCAGCGTTCGTTCGAAGTTCCGGGTTCGGAGTGGACGGTGAACGCAGAACTCTGAACGAACTCAGGACCCAGAACTCCGAACTCCGAACTTCCAACCGGTGTCGCATCCGAACCAGGCCGGGTGACAACTGTGGGAATCAATATGGATGCGACACTAGCCTCCCTTTCTCGACGGACAAGGGCGCCTCTTTCCGGCGTCTGAAGTCTACCGCCCGCACTCCCCCCGACCTCCGCGGTCGTCGCTGATATAATCCGCCGCCTTATGCTGTTTCGTCACCTCCGCCGGCTCCTCCCCTACATGGCGAAATACCGGGGCCGCTTCGCGGCCGGCCTCGTCGCCGTCCTCTTCGCCGCGGGCGCGGGCATGGTCTCGCCCCTCTTCATCCGGAGCGCCATCGAGGCGCTGGAGCGCGGGGCGCGGCGCGAGTTCATCCTCAACACGGCCCTGGCGCTCGTCTTCTTCGCGGTCGTCCGCGCCCTCTTCATCTTCGCCGGCCGGACGGTGCTCCTCACGGGATCCCGCGCCGTCGAATTCGATCTCCGCAACGACCTCTACCGCCACCTCGAGCGGCTCCCCCCCCGGTGGTTCGACCGCAACCGCAGCGGCGACATCACGTCGCGCCTCATCAACGACCTCGAGGGCGTCCGGATGCTCGTGGGCATGGGGGTCATGGCCCTCGCCAGCACCGGCCTGACGTTCGCCTTCAGCATGGCGGGCATGTGCCTGATCGATCTCAAGCTCGCGCTCATCGCCCTCGTCCCCCTCTCCCTCGTGACCATCGTCACGGCCGCGACGGGGCCCGCGATGCACCGCCTCTCGCTGGCCGTCCAGGACCAGCTCTCGGTCCTCTCCTCCCGCGCGCAGGAGAACTTCACCGGGGCGCGCGTCGTGAAGTCCTTCGCGCAGGAGGAGGAGGAGGTCGCGCGCTTCCGCCGCGAGTGCGTGGACTACCGGCGGCGCAACCTGTCGCTCGCCCGCTTCCGCGGATTCGCCTTCGCGGGCATGACCCTCTTCATGGAAGTCGCGATCGTCGTGACGCTCTACTACGGCGGCAAGGGCATCGTGGAGAAGACGTTCTCGAAGCCCGACCTCGCCGCGTTCACGACCTTCCAGTTCCAGCTCGTCTGGCCGATGATCGCCATCGGATGGGTCTTCGCGATGGCGCAACGGGGCGCGGCCTGCATGGGGCGCCTGGCCGAGATTCTCGACGAAAAGCCCGTGCCCGCGGACGAGGCCGGGACTCCGCCGCCGGCCGGCCGGATCGAGTTCCGCGACCTGACGTTCTCCTACGGCGACGGCCGGGATCCCGCGCTGCGCGGCGTGTCGTTCACGATCGAGCCGGGATCGCGCGTCGCCATAGTCGGCGCCACGGGGTCCGGCAAGAGCACGATCGCCTCGCTTCTCCTCAAGCTGTATGACGCGCCGCCGGGGACGATTTTCATCGACGGCCGCGATCTCGCGACCGTGCCGGCCGCGCCCCTGAGACGCGCGCTCGGCGCCGCGCCCCAGGACATCTTCCTCTTCTCCGACACGCTGAGCGCCAACATCGCGTTTGGCGCCGTCGGCGAACCGGCCCGGGGCGCCGTCGAATCCGCGGCGAAGCTGTCCCGCATCGCCGAGGACGCCGTCCGGTTCCCCGACGGACTCGACCAGAAGATCGGCGAGCGGGGCGTGACGCTCTCCGGCGGCCAGAAGCAGCGCGTCGCCCTCGCGCGGGCCGCCGTCCGCGATCCGTCGATCCTCCTCCTCGACGACGCGCTCTCGAGCGTGGACGCGCACACCGAGCGCGAGGTCCTGGTCTCGCTGAAGGCGTTCATGAAAGGCCGCACGTCGGTGCTCATCACCCACCGGATGGCCGTGGCCCTCGACGCGGACCGCGTGGTGGTGCTCGAGGGCGGCCAGGTGGTCGAGCAGGGCGCGCCGGCGGAGCTCGTGGCCCGCGCGGGAGTTTTCGCGGCCATGGTGGAGCGGCAGAAGCTGGCCGAGGCGCTCGACTCGGACGGGACCGGACGATGAACACCTGGGCCGAGGACGAGGTCGAGGGGCGGGGCTACGACCGGCGCCTCATGCGCCGGTTCATGGGCTTCCTCCGTCCCCACGCCGGCTGGGTCGTCCTCGCGTTCGCGTTCGTGGCCTTGCGGATCGCGTGCGATCTCGCCAGCGCGCCGATCCTCCGGTGGACCGTCGACGGCCCGATCGCGGAGGGCCGGCTCGAGGAGCTCCTCACGTGGTGCGGCCTCTTCGGCGCGGCCATCCTCGGAATGGCCCTCTTCGAGTACCTGGAAATCTGGGTCACGAACCTCGTGGGCCAGCGGCTCATCTTCGACCTGCGCCTCAAGGTCTTCTCGCACGTCCAGCGGCTGCCGCTGCCGTTCCACGACAAGAACCCCGTCGGGCGGCTCCTGATCCGCGTCACCAACGACGTCGAGAACCTCAACGAGCTCTTCACGTCCGGGCTCGTGGCGGCCATCGCCGACATCCTGCTGATCGCCGGCGTGCTGGCGATGATGTTCGCGATCTCCTGGCCGCTCGCCCTGGCGACGCTCGCGCCCGCCCCGCTCACGGTCCTCGCGGTCCTCATCTTCCGGTCGGTCGCGCGCCGCCAGTACCGCGACCTTCGCGTGAAGATCGCCCGCCTCAACGCGTTCCTCAACGAGAGCGTGAACGGCATGCGCACGATCCAGATGTTCTCGCGCGAGGCCTTTTGCTTCGGGCGGTTCCGGAACCTGGGCGACGACTACCGGACCGCGTCCAACAAGTCCGTCGTGACCTACTCGGTGTTCTTCCCCTCGGTCGATTTCCTGAGCGCGATCTCCGGGGCCATCCTGCTCGGCTACGGCGGGCTCTCCATCCTCGACGGCTCCCTCTCGTTCGGATCGTTCCTGGCGTTCTGGTACCTCGCCCAGAAGTTCTTCTTCCCGGTCCGCGACCTGTCGGAAAAGTACAACATCCTCCAGGCCGCGATGGCGTCGAGCGAGCGGCTCTTCCAGCTGCTCGACACGCCCGCCGAGCGCGCGCCGGACACGCCGCCCCCCGCCCCGCCGAGGCCGGGAGAACTGACGTTCGACCACGTCCGCTTCAGCTACGACGGCGTGACGCCCGTCCTCCAGGACCTGTCGTTCTCAGTCAGCCCGGGCGAGCGCGTCGCGCTCGTCGGAGTCACCGGCGCCGGCAAGACGACGATCACGAGCCTCCTGCTCCGGCTGTACGAGGCGACGTCGGGCCGGGTGCTGGTCGATGGGATCGACGTCCGCGAGCGGGACCCGGTCGAGCTCCGCCGCCGGTTCGGCCTCGTCCTCCAGGACGTGTTCCTGTTCGCCGGGAGCGTGGAGGACAACATCCGGCTGGGGGATCGGACGCTGGGCCGCGAGCGCGTCGCGGCGGCGGCGCGGGCGGCGGGAGCGGACCGGTTCATCGCGCGACTGCCGGGGGGATTCGAGGCGGACGTGCGCGAGCGGGGATCGGCCCTGTCCGCGGGCCAGCGCCAGCTCCTGTCCGTGGCGAGGGCCCTGGCGATGGACCCGGGAATTCTCATCCTCGACGAGGCGACGTCGAACGTAGACACTGAGAGCGAGAGGCGATTCCAGGAGGCGCTGGAGCCGCTGCTGAAGGGCCGGACGGCGCTCGTCATCGCCCACCGGCTCTCGACGATCCGGCGGGTCGACCGGATCCTCGTCCTCCACCATGGGAGAGTCGTGGAGGAAGGCGCGCACGAGGAGCTGATCCGCCGGGACGGCGTCTACGCCAAACTTTATCGTCTTCAATTTGAAGGGCTTAGATTACCTTCGGGGCCGAACGGGCCGATAACCGGGTAGGGCTTGATGGCGAGACTTCAGACTGCAGACTTCAGACTTCAGTTCGGACGTCGAACTCCGAACCCGGAACGAACTCCGAACCCGGAACTCAGAACTCCCTTTCTATGATTCTCCAGCGGTACATCTTCCGCGAGCTGGTCAACACGTTCGCGGCCGCCTTCGCGATCCTGGTCGCGGTCTGCTCCGTCGGCCTCATCTTCAACATGTTCCGGAGCGCCGAGGGGATCACGCTCTCGCTCATCTTCGACGCCCTGCCGGTCGCGTTCTCCTACATGGCCCCGTGGGCGCTCATCGTGGCGGCGACCCTCGCGAGCACGATGGTGTACGGCCGTCTCGCCGCGGAGAACGAGATCGACGCGATGCGGACGAGCGGGATCCACATGGGGAGGATCGTGGCCCCGGCGCTCCTGTACGCGGTGTTCATTTTCGTCCTGGGATTCTTCACGCAACACGAGCTCGCGCCGTGGGCGCGGTTCCAGCGCCGCGGCATCATCGGTGAAACGGTCCTCAACCTGTTGAAGACGCCGCCCCCCGGTCCGACGAACATCAAGGTCAGCGGAAAGCACCGCTTGAGCTACCTCGACGCGAGAGAGGGCCTGATCATCGAGCCCACGCTGGCGATCTTCAACGACCAGGGGGACCTCACGCAGCAGTTCCGGGGATCGACGGGCGTGATCAGCGTCACCGGCGAGCGGACCGTCCATATCACGATCCGCCAGGGCACCTTCACGAAGTGGGAACGCGTCGAGGGCCGTCTCGTCGAGGTCATGATCGCCAACATCGGGGAGCAGTTGATTTCGGTTCAGCTGGAAGACCCCTTTGCGCGCCTCCCGGGGGTCGAGGACATGGCGGGTCTCGAGCTGGTCAGCGAGTGGTCCCGTTCCGGAGGCGGATGGCGCAACACGTGCTACACGGAGCTTCACCTCCGGTTCGCGAAGGCGCTGGGGCCGATCTGCCTCATCCTGCTCGCCATCCCCATCGGGATCCGGGTCAAGAAGGGGACCAAGCTCTCGGGGCTCGGGATGGCCCTTCCCCCGCTCCTGGTCTACTTCATCCTCTTCTTCGTGGGACAGAGCCTCGCCCAGCGGCGCCTCGTCGCCCCGGAAGTGGGCGCCTACGGGCCGAACGGCGTCGTCCTCGCGGCCGCGCTGGTCCTGACGTGGAAGGTGTTCCGGGTATGAAGCTGCTCGACCGCTATCTCCTTTCGATCTTCGGCACCGCGTTCGTGCTCGTCACCCTCACGTTCGTCGCGCTCTTCACGGCCATGGATCTGTCGAGCCGGATCGCCCGGATCCTGTCGCTCAAGAACATCAACACGCTCGAGTTCCTCGCCAAGTACTACCTCGTGCGCATGCCGATGTTCCTCCACCTCGTGCTCCCGGCGGTGTCGCTCTTCGCCTCGATGTTCACGGTGATCCAGCTCCAGAAGACGAACGAGCTCCTCCCGATGATCACGTCGGGCGTCAGCCTGCGCCGCCTGAGTCTCATCTTCGTCGCGGGCGCCCTCGTGTGCGCGGCGCTCATGGGCGCCCTGGACGAATACGTCCTGCCGGCGATGATGGATCCGATCGGCGAGACCGACGACCTCCTGATCAGCGACAAGCCCCAGAAGAACCAGCTCTACACGGGCGAGAACATGGTCATCAACCTCGACGAGATCAACAACGTGACCAAGGTGCACCTGGGCATCACGCTGACCCATTACCTCGGCGCGACCGGCCTGCGCCGGGAGGTGGTGCAGGCCGAAACGATGACCTGGAATCCGGTCGAGAAAATCTGGTATCTCCACAAGGGCTGGATCATTCCCTTTGACAACGGACAGTACCGGTTCGAAACGAGCCCGGGACAGCCGACGCCGAAGGTGAAAATGATCGCGATCCCCGCCGGGGGATACAAGCTGGAGCCGCCGCCGTTTCCCGACGACTTCAAGAAGCGGTTCACGATCTCGGGCCGGTCGTACCGGTTCGAGGAATTGCGGAACCTCGTGGGCAAGTTCCCGCACATCGCCACGTACCAGATGCACTGGCACCTGAAGTTCGCCTCTCCCCTGGGGCCTCTCGTCCTGCTCTTCCTAGGTCTTCCCTTCGTGTCGGGCGCGCAGCACCGCAGCTTCTACCGGGGCGTCGCCTTGTGCCTGCTGCTCACGATTTCCTACTACGCGGCGACCTTCGTGTGTTTCGAGCTGGGAATCCGGGGAGCGATCGATGCGCGCGTCGCGGTGTGGGGGCCCCTGGGATGCTTTGGATTGGCCGGACTGGTGTCGTTCTTGAGGATGCGAAGCTGAGAACGAGGAATGGGGAATGGGGAAGTGGGAATGAGGAATGGAATGGGGAATGTGGAATCTAGAATCTAGAATCTAGAAACTAGAATCAAGAATCGAGAATCAAGAATCTGGAATACCGGACCTGGAACTTACTTCTTGAAGGGAAGGTCCTCGTCGGGTCCGGTGCCGCCTTCAGCTCCATCCGCTCCCAGGCTCTTCAGCTCGAAGGTCTTCCCGTCCGCCGCCGGCTTGTAGACGAGCGCGTTGCCGAAGGGATCCGTGAGCGGCGCCGTCGTGTAGCCCGAGGAGGGCCAGAGGGCAGCCTTGGCCCACGCCGGCTTCAACTTGAGGTTCTCGAGCTCCTCGGGAAGGCGCTCCTGCTCCTTGCGGAACTTCTCGATCGCCTCGCCGATGGTCTTCAAGTGCTCGTTCGTCTTCTCGACCCGGGGCGCGATCCACTTGTCGTGATTCCACAGGTCGCGCGAAATCCCCGTGCCGCCTTCCTTGCGGTCCGCGCCGAGGCTCTTCAGGTCGTACTCGACGTCCTTCGTCCCCGCCACCACGTAGTGGAACTTCCCGTCGAACCCGTCCTTGGGCTCCTTCTCCAGGTACGCCTTGCCCTGGTTCTTCCCCGGATCCGAGGGGGGCTTCGCGAGCTCCGCGAGGCTGCCGGGCAGCTTGCCCAGGTCCGCCTTGTGCTTCGCGATCGCGTCCTCGATCTGCTTCATCGCGTCGCGCGTCTTCTGGATCCGGACCGGGCCGTAGCTCTCGTGGTTCCAGATGTCGGCGTCGTCGCCGCCGCCCCACGGCAGGCCGTCCCGGCCGTACGAGATGACGTCGAACGGCGCGCCGTTCTCCCCCTTCGAATCGTACGCGATCGGCTTCCCCCAGGGATCGTTGAGCTCGCCGGAGTAGAACCCGCCCTCGGGGTAGCTCTTGTACTCGTCGCCGAACGGCTTCTCCTTGATGTACTTGAGGATCTCGGGGTACTTGTTGTACTGCTTCTTGAACTTCTCGAGCGCCGCGGCGATCTCCGCGATCTGGGGCCGGACCTTGTCGACGTTCTTCTTCGTCTCCTCGGCCGTCCACCACTTCTTCCACGAGGCCACGGCCGCGGTGACTTCATCGGTCGACCCGGCCAGGGCGCCCTTCGACGTCCCGAGGATGCGCTCGAGGGCGCGGGCCGCGTGGACCGCGACCTGGAGCTGCGTCGCGGGATTGACTTCACTCACGCCGAGGAGCTTGCCCAGGGGCTCGACCGCTTCCTTCGCGCCGATCAGGCCGAGGGCGTCCGCCGCGTCCGCGCGGAGGAAGTGGCGCTTGTCATAGCCGCCGAGCTCCGCGGCGCCCTTGTCCTCCGCCGCCTTCAGGAGGGCCGGAACCGCGTCCTTCGCGCGCAGGATGCCCAGCGCCCAGATGCAGGAGCGTTTGAGCCAGCGGTCCGACTCCGCGGCCTTGGAATTGATGGCCTTGACGAGGGGCGGGATCGCGCGCTCGTCGGCGATCTGGCCCAGCGCGTAGGCCGCCGCCGCCGCGACGCTGAGTCCGTGCTCCTCGGAGTCGTGGAGCTTCTCCGCCAGCGCGTCGATGACCTGGGGCGAGCCGTCCCGGATATCGCCCAGGATCTCGCAGATCAACCGGCGCACGCGGGCGTTCGGCTTGCGGTCGCCGCCCTTCACGGCGAGCTCCTGGACGAGGCGCGGCGCCGCGCGCCGGCCGATGTCGGTCAGCTCCTGCCGCGCCACGTCGGACTCGCTCCCCTTTTCCGAGTAGAGGCGGTCGACGGCCTTCTCGATGTCCTTTTCGAGCCCCGCCCGGTCCTGGGCGGACGCCGGGAGCGCGAGGGCCACGACCGCCGCGATGAAGGGGAACAGCCGCATGGA
>DASRJF010000232.1:0-9022 GCA_035649615.1 Planctomycetota bacterium
TCGGTCCCTTCATGGGTTCCCGCCGTGATAGAATGACTTTCGGTAGGGGGATTTGCGGGGGCTTGTTCCATGTCCGTCGCCGCGAGACGAATCCGGGCCGGCGACGTCATCCTCGCCTCGGGCTCCCTGCTGCTGTTGGTCGCCATCCTGGCCCACGTGGCCGCCGCACCGGCGGCGCCTCCGCCCGGAAGGACCGAAGTCCGGTCCGACCTCGTCTCGGAGGGCGCTCCCGTCGGACCGGCCACGTCCGGGGCCACGACCGATGTCGGGGCGGCGGCGCCGCTTCCGTCGGTGGAATCCGGCGATGAACCGTCCCCCCTCATCCCGAATTCCCGAACGATCCAATCCTGGAAAGACCTGCCGGTCCACGTCATCCACCGGCCGCACTGGGTCTCCGGCCGTTCGCATCCCAAGGGATCGAAGGGCGATGGCATCGACGCCAAGCTCCGGAACGCCGAGCTGCATCTCGAGTTGATGGGGTTCGATTCAGATTCGATCCGGTACGCCTTCGACCTCGTCAACCGCGTCGATGCGGCGGTGGGCGAGCCCCGCGAGGGGGTCGACCCCGCCGCGCGGCTGCTGGAGCTCGCCCGCGGGGGAAAGGAAGCCTCCGACCTGGCGCTGGCGATCGGGGAAGGGGCGAACGAAGAGGCCGTCCGCGTCCGCGCGCTCGCCATCCTCGCGGCGCACGGAGGGGCGGCGGGCGTATCCGAAGAGCTCCTCGCCCTCGCGATGTCGGATCCCTCCGGGACGATCCGGACCGCGGCCGGCGTCTCGCTCCTCTGGATGGGGCGCGAGGCGGAGGTCGCCCGCTGGGTCTCCTCCGAGGCTTCGTCGAAAGCCGTCTCCGAGTTCTTCGATTCGGTCCAGGCCGGCGTGAACAAGCTCGAGGAGCGGCGCCTTCCCAAGACCCTGGTCTTCAGCCACGCGCGGGCCGTCGAATCTTCGACGCTCGTCGAGGTGCTCATGGAGGGGACCGCTCCCGCGCGATGGGATTCGTCGGCGCGCGCGAAGATCTACTCGATCGCGGCCCTCTACGGCGGCGATCGGCCCGAGGTCGCGGCCTGGATGGAGCGCGAGTACGTCCGCGCGCCGGACAACCTGACGCGGGCGTCCATCCTCTTCGCATCGCCCGGCGTCGCCGGCTTCGGCGGGCTCGAGGACCGCGCCATTGAAGTCGCGCGGGCCGGGGGCTCCGGTTACCTGGTGCGCACGGCGCTTTTTTCGCTCGGCCAGTACCGGACCGAGCGCTCGATGCGCGTCTTGATGGAAGTGACCCCGAAGGCGGGGGAGGACACCGCCCGGCACGCGATCCGCGCCCTCGAGAGGCTGCAGCCGTGGTTCGGGCGGGAGATCGAGCCGTTCCTGAGGACCCTGGCCGCGGGGCACCCCGACGCGGCCCTCCGGGAGGCCGCGTCCGCGGCGCTGGCCCGGAGCTTCACGAGGACGTCGAGGTAGGTCGAGAAGGAGGCCGCCATGTTCGCCGACCGGATCAGGGGAGGGGCGGGATTCGTTTTCGCGATCCTCGGCCTGCTCCTGTTGCGGGGAGGCCCCGGGATTTCCGAGATCGCCGCGGCGGGATGCAAGGACGACGCGAACTGCTACGCCGAGACGAGGGAAGAGGGCGTCATCGGGCCCGAGGGCATTTTCGTCACGTCGCACACGGCGAGCTGCGAGGGCGACTGCGTGTCCGGCCAGGAGTGCGAGCCGATCAGTTCGCAGAACGGCAACGGCTCCACCACGTTCCAGTGCTCGTGCGATCCGGACGTCAGTCCCTCGGCCTGCTCGGGCTTCGCGACCGTCGGGGCGGACGGCCAGGTCCAGTCGTTCACGTGCGCGGGCGATTGCGGGATGCAGGACTGCCGGAAGTCGACCTACAACATCGTCATGGACAAGAACTGTCCCAAGGGCTACACGCTCAACCGGAAATGCGTCTGCGAGTAGCGGGGCAGCTTCGAGCCGGAGGTCACGCCCGGTCGGTCGATTTTCTGCTTCGCGAAAGCGGCTCCAGGGCCGCGTGATCCTGTCGGCGGGGCCAGGAGCTCGAAGCTACTCTTCGTCCCGGATGTAGGACAGGAAGAGGATGCACATCTCGTCCGTCGTTTGCTCGCCCCAGCGCACGGTCTTGGGGGGATTGTGCGGGTTGTTCGGGTTGTCTGCGCTGTTGTCGTAGTAGGCCGTCACCTCGATCTTGGTGCCCGCCGGAAGGGAAATCGGTTCCTTGAAGTGGTAGGTGTCCTGCCAGTTGAAGTCGTACGCGGGGACGTGGATCAGCGTCTTCCGGGTCCCGTCCGGCAGGAGCGCTTCGGCCGTCATCTCGCGGCCGAGAAGGTGCATGTGGGGGAAGATCGAGATCGCCTTCACGTCGCGCTTGAACGACTGGGACGCGGTGACCTTGATCCGCTTCTCGCCGGGCTTGAGGACGAAGATCGCGTTCATCGGCGTGATCCAGCGCAACGGCTGGCGCACGGGCTTCTTCGAGAAGTGGAGCCCGATCGTGGGCCGGTCCTTCTCGACGCGGCCGCTCTTGTGGTAATGCACCTCGAGGACGATTCGCGAGCCCTTGCGAAGTTGCCGGCCCACGCCTTCAGGAAGGGCATACGGCGTCACGCCGGGCGCCCAGCCGCTCATCTCGCCGGCGGGGATGAACCCGGGGCCGGTTCCGTGGCTGAGGTACCCGGGCTTGGGATCGTCGGCGTCGAGCCTCTCCGCCGTCTTGCCCGTGTCGACGTACGCGATGATGTGGTGCACCACGCGCATGTTCCCCGGCCGGACCTCGACCGCGGAGACCCAGCGGTCTTCCGGCAGGTCCGTCGGCAGCACGAAGCAGCGATATTCGTCGGGACCGGTGGGGCCGACCTCGTAGTCCGGACCGGTCAGGACGAGATCCGGCTCTCCCATCATCCAGCCCTCGGGGAACTTCGGCGGCGTCGGGACCTTGGCCTTGTCGCCGAGGGGCGCGCCCGCGTCGCTCCACTTGGAGATCGCGTCGATTTCCGCGTCGCTCAACCACCGCTCGTCGCGGAACTCGCCGTGGTTCGCCGGGAGCCAGGGGGGCATCGATTTCGACTTCGTGGCGCGCTTGATGTCGCGCGACCAGCGCGACGCCTGTTCGTAGCTCGTCAACGAGAAGGGCGCCACCTGCCCGGGGCGGTGGCAGGTTACGCAGCGCCGGTTGAGGATCTCGGCGACCTTCCCCGAGTACGTGACCTCGCCGTCGGCGGCCGGAGCGACCGGTCGCTGGAGGGCGCAGCCGGTCGGGGTCGTTTCGGGAACGCGCACGTCCCGGCCTTCGAGGACCGAGGAGATCGAGTCGGCGAGGAAGCGGGTCTTCACCCGGTCTTCGAACTTGTTGTCGTCGATCGCGCCGCGGTAGCGCACGAAGAAGGACGCGTCGAGGACGAGCGCCGTCGGGGTGATGTCGACCTTCAGGCCGTCCGCGGTCTTCCGCTGGGGATCGAGGAGGACGGGGAAGCGGATCCCCGCGCGCTTCGCGTGGGCGGCCACGGCGTCGGCGGTCTCTCCCGCGTTGGAATGGATCCCGAGGAACGACACGCCCTTGGGGGACCACTCCGCGTGGAGGGCGGCGAGGCGGGGCGCGTACCTCGCGACCATGGGGCACTCGACGCCGAGGAACACCAGGACCGTCGCCTTGGCGTCCTTGATCCCGTAGAGGGTGTGCGCCTTCCCGGCCGGATCGCTCAGCGTGAAGTCGGGAGCCTTCTCGTTGCGCGGGGCCGAGGCCCCGGCGAGCAGGACGGAGAGGACGAGCCAGCGACGCATGTGGGTCTAGATGATAATGGGAAAAGGCGGCCGATGTATCAAGGGTGAGAGCGGGGCCGGCCCCCCGGCGCTCCGACAGGGACGGACCGGCAGCGGTGGAAATGGAGCGAAGGGGGGCTTCTGACCGATATACCCAGAGAGTGTAAATATGGCGCGGATCTTCGTCATCGACGACCAGCCCCAGGTCCTCGTGATCTCGCACAAGCTGAAGCGTGCGGGACACGACGTGGTCCATTTCTACAACGGCGAGGAGGCGATCGCCAACATCTCGTCCCACCGGCCGGACCTGGTGCTCCTCGACGTGATGATCCCGGGGCTGAGCGGCTTCGAGATTCTCCGCCACGCCCGCGAGAACCCCTACACGACGGCGATCCCCTTCATTTTCATCAGCGACCGCCACCTCGAATCGGACATCACGAAGGCCTACGAGCTGGGGGCCCTCGATTACATCACGAAGCCCTTCAACCTGGACTTCCTGACGCTGAAGGTCCGCAACCTGTTCCGCCTCCTCGACGCCCGCCGCGACAGTGGCGCGTCGAATCCCTAGGGGATAGACTGTGTCATTCATATGTGAATTACCTCGGCGGATGACTGAAGCCTGACACCCGGCCATGCACATATCGGACGCCCTCGCGCTCGGCCTGCTCCGCGCCTTCGTCGTCGTGAGCCTCCTGGCGATCTCCTGGATCGCGTTCGCCCGCGCCCGCCGGGCGTGGAGCCGGCGCGAGAATCTCCGGCTCACGTGGGAGTACCAGGACATCCTCGCCGCGTGCATCTCCGACGCGCGCCCCGCGCCCCCGGGGACGGTCCGCCGGCTGCAGGAGCACCCGCGCATCGCCCGGGAGGTCATCTCCTCGATCGCCCACAGCCTGCAGGGCGCGGACGTCGTCACGGCCCGGCTCATCTACAAGCAGTGCCGCTTCCTCAAGGACGCCGTCTCGGACCTCCGCTCGGCCATGTGGTACCGCCGGGCGCGGGGATGCGAGGAGCTGGGCGACCTCCGCGTCGCCGAGATGGTCGACGAGATCGCGTCGTGCCTCACGGACCCCGTCATGGAGGTGCGCCTGTCCGCCGCCCGCGCCCTCGGGTCGATCGGGAGCCTCGCGCTCCTCAAGACGATCCTCGGCGTCCTCGCGACCGGCGGCCGGTGGGGCGCGCTCGACACGTACGAGATCCTCCGGAGCTTCGGACCCGCGGCGTCGAAGCCGCTGCTGCAGTCGATGGAGACGTGGTCCGCGCCCCGCGTCCGGCGGATGGCCGCGGAGCTGCTCGGCCTCATGCACAGCGTCGAGGCCGTGCCGGTGCTGCGGGCCTCGATGAGGGACCCCGACCTGGAGCTCCGGACGCGCGCGGCCCGCGCCCTCGGGCGCATCGGGGACCCGTCGGCGGAGCCGGAACTGATCGCGGGGATGAAGGATCCCTGGTGGTCCGTCCGCGCGGCCTGCGCCCAGGCGCTCGGCGAGCTGGGCTCGGTCTCCTCGATTCCCGACATCGAGCGGGGGCTGACCGACCGCTCGTGGTGGGTGCGGCGCAACTCCGGGGAGGCGCTCGGGCGGCTGGGAAGCCCGGGCGAACTGTCGCTCAAGCGGAACCTGGGGAGCTCCGACCGCTTCGCCCGGCGCATGTCGATGCACGTCCTGCGCGAGCTGCAGGTGCGCCAGGGGATCCCGTGATGTGGTACACCCTGGTCGACCTCTTCAACACGACGATCCTCGCGTATACGGTCGCGCTCCAGCTGAGCTATTTCATCTTCCTCGCCCTGTCGTTCAAGGTCATCCGCCGGTACCTCCAGGGCCTGCGGTTCCGGAACGTCACGTCCATCGGGTCGATGCCGAACGCCCTGCCGATCTCGATCGTCATGCCCGCCCACAACGAGGCGATGACGATCACGGAGGCGGCGCAGTCGATGCTCCGCCTGCAGTACCCGCAGTTCGAGGTGGTGCTCGTCAACGACGGATCGTCGGACCGGACGCTCGAGCTGTTGATCGAATTCTTCCGGCTCGAGAAGGTCTACCGCGCGTGGCGCCCGGAAGTGCCGAGCATGCCGGTCCGGGGCGTTTACATTTCTCCCCTCTATTCGAACCTGATCGTGGTGGACAAGGTGAACGGCGGGAGCAAGGCGGACGCGGTCAACGCGGGGATCAACCTGTCGCGGTACCCGCTCGTGTGCGTCGTGGACGCGGACTCGCTGCTCGACCAGGACGCGCTGATGCGCGTGGCGCGGCTCTACATCGAGGATCCGGAATCGACGGTCGGCGTCGGCGGGCTCGTGCGCGTCGCGAACGGCTGCGAGATCAAGGACGGGCGCGTGGTGAAGGTGCGGCTGCCCAAGGAGCCGCTCGCCATGTTCCAGAACGTGGAGTACTTCCGCGCGTTCCTGATGGGGCGCGTCGCGTGGTCGGCGATCGACGCGCTGCTGATCATCTCGGGGGCGTTCGGGCTGTTCCGGCGCGACCACCTGGTGAAGGTGGGGGGCTACAAGTCGTCCTCGATCGGCGAGGACTTCGAGCTCGTGCTGGCGCTGCGCCGGAAGCTCGGCGACGAGGGGAAGCCGTGCAAGCTGAAGTTCGTATGCGATCCGGCGTGCTGGACGGAGGCGCCGACGACGCTGAGGATCCTCGGCGCCCAGCGGGCCCGCTGGCAGCGCGGGCTCATGCAGACGCTGTGGCAGCACCGGAAGATGTGGTTCAACCCGAGGTACGGGACGGCGGGGATGGTGGCCATCCCGTACATGCTCATCTTCGAGGTCGTGGGCCCGGCGATCGAGATCGCCGGACTCGTCGCCGTGCCCTTCATGTTCGCGCTGAACATCGTGAACTGGCCGTTCGCCCTCTTCTACTACCTCATGGCGGTCGTCGCGGGGATCTTCGTCTCGATCGGCGCGCTGGTCCTGGAGGAAGTGTCGTACGGGAAGTACCCGCGGCTGCGCGACATCCTGAGGCTGGCGGGGTACTCGGTCGCCGAGAACTTCGGGTATCGCCAGTTGACGGTGTGGTGGCGCCTGAAGGGGATCTGGCAGTTCCTGATGAAGCGCAAGGGGTGGGGCCAGATGACGCGCACGGGGTTCGGCCCGCAGCCGGCCAAGGCCAAGGCCTTCGCCATGACGCCCGTGGAGGTGACGCCCCCCGCGCCCACGCCGGAGCCGATGATCGTCCACGATCCGGAGGATCCGGACCAATCCAAGTCGACGCGCGATCCGGACCGCAACTGATGGGGGCGCAGCGCCCCGGCGGCGCTGCGCCCGGGGCGGGCTATTTCATCTTCTTTCCCGACGTCGGCTGCTTGAACTCGTGCACCGTGCCCTTGCCATCGCCGAAGGGCTGGGCGTCCTCGAACCAGAAGTAGTAGGTGTTCAAGACCACGGTGTCCACCAGCCCGAGGAAACCGGCTACGAACAGGTAGATGTAGTTGCTGACGACGTTGCCGAAGAGCCACGGCGATTCGCCGTACTTCTGGTTGTACCAGTCGTTGGCGCTGTTCCGCAGGTGATACGGCCCGCCGCATCCGGAGAACGTCGACAACGACACCGCCGCCACCAGGACGATCGCAACCTTGCGCATGGCTTCCTCCCGGCAAGTTCCAGGGTCAGGCCCGGACACAGTCCGGGTTCGGGGGAGAACGTAACCCGTGGGGTTGAACTGTCAAGCGAAGATGGCCGGCGGAAGTAAACTGGCCGGGGATGAAGAGTCATTCGATCCTGTGGGAACGACTCGACCTTCCCGGCCATGAAGCGTGCGCGCTCATGGAGGGCCGAGGCCGTCTCGAACTCTCCGGCACGGCGATATTCTCCCACCGCGGAAGTCCATGCGCCCTCCGGTATTCCGTGGAAACCGCGGAAGGCGGGCGGACGCGAAGGGCCCGCGTGGAAGGGATCGTCGGCCGCCATCCGGTGGACATTCGAATCCGCGCGGACCGGAGGCGGCGCTGGACGATCAACGGCCGGCCGTGCCCCCAGGTGGAAGGATGCGAGGATGTCGACCTGAACTTCAGTCCGTCGACGAACACGCTGCCGATCCGCCGGTTGTCCCTCGCGGTGGGTGATCGAGCTTCCGTGCGCGCCGCTTGGCTCCGCTTTCCGGACTTCACGTTCCACCCGCTGGACCAGGTCTACCACCGCAAGAGTCGCTCGTCCTATCGCTACGGGTCGTCGAGCGGGTTTTCCGCGGTCGTTGAAGTGAACAGCGCCGGGCTCGTCACCCGGTACGGCGGGGTGTGGAAGGCGGTCGCCGGGCTTTCGCTATAATGCCGCTCCGCACGGCTGCAGCTCAGGCTTGCCCTGGGCGGAGCGGCGCGTCAGCGCCGCGCAGTCGAAGGGCCCCCGTAGCTCAATTGGATAGAGCGGCGGTTTCCTAAACCGCAGGCTGGCCGTTCGAACCGGCCCGGGGGTATTCGCCTTCGCCCCGTTTCTGTCTTTGAGTTTCTGTCGGGGCTTCGGCGGAATGTACTGCCTCTCTTCCTCCATGAGTTTCATTCGGGGACTCTGCGGAATGTTGGCACCCTCGTGCACACCGAAATGGGAGAAGGCGAGGATTCCGCCGAACTTCGGCAGGAACGGATCAACTTGAAGAATATATACGTGCTCCAGAGTCTGAAGGACGCGAGGCGATACTACATCGGGAGCACCGACCATCTCAGTCAGCGGATCGTCGAGCACAACGCGGGAAACTCGATTCACACGGCCAAACATCGACCGTGGCGCCTCATCGTGTCAGTACATTTCGACGACTCCCTGAAGGCCTTCGCATTCGAGCGCTATCTCAAGACAGGTTCCGGTCGGGCGTTCGCCAAACGCCACTTCTAGACTGTTCGCCCAGTCGGACATCCCGCCGAAGCTCAACAAGTACTGATCGAAAGAGACGGGAATAGAGCGAAGGCGGACTAGTCCTCGATTGAAATCAACTCGGCCCGGCGCTGATTCCCGTTCCCGTTCGTGGAAAGCTCCAGGACAAGGCCGGTGCCGGGCGCGTAGAGTTTCCGCTCGCTGCCGCCGGGGCTGAGCGGCGTCCACTCCTTCGTCTCCAGGCAGTTCTCAAATTCGCCCCAGGGCACCTCCGCCTCGGACTTCAGGCTCTTGACCTGCTCCATGTCCTCGGCGACTCCGACGGCGAATTCCTGCCGGTACTTCATGCCGACGAGGGGATCCGCCAGCATGACGATCCCGGGTTGGGCTCCGTCGACTCCGGCCTCCCAGGAGCCCTCCGTGCTGACGACCTCGCCGTCCAGGATCTCGCTGGAGTCC
>DASRJF010000233.1:0-3305 GCA_035649615.1 Planctomycetota bacterium
GATGATCTTCGCCATCTCGGCCCGGTGATCCTTCTTCAGGTCGTCCTCGGTGATCTCCATTGGATCGTACGCGGCCTTGACCTCGATCTTCACTTCGTAGCGGACGTCGCTCTCGACGAGCAGGGGGGCGCCGCAACCGTCACAGGTGAGGCGGTCCATGTTCAGCTCTCAGAAATCAGCGATCAGCGTTTGCGAAACCGCGCCGTGAGTGTAACGTCCGGCTGAGGGCTGACGGCTGGGCGCTTTCCTGGATCAATTGCGCTGAAAGCGCAGCTTGTCATGCGAAACGCGGACGTGGATGCGGTCGCCCTCGTGGATCGAGCCTTCGACGAGGAGATCCGCCAGGGGGGCTTCGACTTCGCGTTCGACCGTGCGGCGCAGTTCGCGCGCGCCGTATTCGGGCCGGTATCCCTTCTCCGCAAGGAGCGGGGAGACTGCTTCGGAGAACTCGAGTTCGATGGGGACCGTCGCGGCGTGGCGCCGGACCTCGTCGAGGAACCGCTCCACGATGCGGACGCACTCGGCCAAGCCGATCGGGTTGAAGAGAACCACCTCGCTCAGGCGGTTGAGGAATTCCGGGCGGAAGCGGGCCTTGAGGCTGGTCTCCGTCTCGTCGAAGAGCTCTTCGCGCGACAGGGCGCGGCGGCCCGACGCGAAACCCATCCGGTTCTTGAGGGCGTCGATCTCGGCGGCCCCGACGTTGGACGTGAAGACCATCACGGTCTGGCCGAACGGGATGCGGTGGCCCTTGGAGTCGGTGACGAAACCCTCGTCCATCGCCTGCAGGAGGAGGTCGTGGACCTTGGGGTCGGACTTTTCGACCTCGTCGAACAGGACGACGGTCTGGCCGCGACGGCCGACTTCGGCGAGCAATCCGCCTTGGTCGTGGCCGATGTAGCCGGGCGGCGCGCCGATGAGCTTCGCGTATTCGTGGGGAAGGGCGTATTCGCTGCCGTCGACACGGACCATGCCGGCGGGATCGCCGGTCATCGACCGCGAGATCGCCTTCGCCAGTTCCGTCTTGCCGACCCCGGTCTGGCCCACGAAGAAGAAGGCCGCGATCGGCCGCTCGGGGTCGCGCAGGCCGGCGAGCGACTTGCGCAGGGCGCGGGCCACGGAGGAGACCGCCTGCGGCTGGCCGACGACGCGCGTGGCGAGGTCGTCCTCGAGCGTGCGCAGGGAGTCGAGATTGCGCCGGGGCGCGGGGGCGGCGTGGCCCAGGAGGTGCAGCTCCGGCGTCGGGCCGTCCGAGACGGGGATCGCCACCTTCCGGATGTCGAGCGCGGGATTCGCCTCGATGCACAGCGCGTAGAGGCGCTCCGCGGCGTCCGACGCGGGATCGAGCTTCGCGAGCACGTTCTCCGATCCCCCCGCGACGCAGGCGTTGACGATCAGGTCGACGAAGGCGCGGCGGTTCGGCAGGCGGGCGTTCTCAAGGAGGCGCGCGGCTTCGGCGGCGGTGAAGATGCGGAGCGTGACGAAGACGTCGAGGGCCTCGAAATACTTCCGGACCGCGTTCGGCTCCATTCGATTCATGCGGGCACTCCCCTACGACTCCCGCCTCCCCTCTCGCTCCCCATATTATATCGACGCTCCAGGCCGCCTAAAAGCACGCAAAATTGAATCAGGGGAGCAGCACCACCTTGCCGAACGTCCGGCGCCCCTCGATCCGCCGGTGGGCCTCGGCCGCCTCCTGGAGCGGGACGACGCTGTCGATGACCGGCGAGAGCTTGCCCTGGAAAAGGCAGCGGAGCGCCGCCGCGAACTCGCTTTCGTTGCCCATCGTGCACCCGAGAATCTGGAGCTGCCGGAAAAAGACGTGCCGGAGATCCTCGGCGGGATCATGGCCCGACGTCGCGCCGCACGTGACGATCCGCCCGCCTCGCTTGGCGCACAGGAGACTCTGCGCCCAGGTCGCCTTTCCCACGTAATCGACGACGATGTCGACGCCTTGCTTGCCGGTGGCTTCGCGCACGCGCTTCACGACGTCGTCGCGGGTCGAATTCAGGACGAGGTCCGCGCCGATCTTCGCCGCCTTGGCGCACTTCTCGTCGGTCGAAGCCGTGGCGATGACGCGCGCGCCATACAACCTCGCAATTCCCAGGCACGCCGTTCCGATGCCCGAGCCGACGGAGTGAATGAGGACCCAGTCGCAGGGCTTCACGCCTCCGCGTGTCACCATCATCCGCCACGACGTGAGGAACGTCAGCGGCGCCGCGGCCGCCGCCTCGAACGACAGGGAGTCGGGAATCGGGATCGCGGCCACCGCCGGAACGGCCACGAGCTCGCACTGGACCCCGTCCGCATGTTCGCCGCGGATGCGGTACTGGAGGCACAGGGGCATGTCGCCCCGGCCGCAAAACTCGCACACTCCACACGAAGTCGCGGGATCCAGGAGCACCCTCTGGCCCGGCTTCATCCCCGTCACGTCCTTGCCGACGCTCCGCACGACCCCCGACGCGTCCGCCCCGGGAGTCCGCGGCAGCTTGATCGGGAACGAAGGAAGTCCGCCGCGGAGCCAGAGATCGATGTGATTGATCGACGCGGCCTTCACCTCGACGAGGACATCGCCCGGCCCCGGTGACGGATCGGGCAGCTCCTCGATCTGGAGCACCTCGGGACCGCCGTGGCGGTGGAAGCGGAGCGCTTTCAATTCAGGCTCGTTGCTGGGACATGGGAATGGGGAATGAGGAATCAGGAATAAGGAATGGAATGGGGAATTGGGAATACCCCACGCGATGAGCCCATCTCTTGTCGGTCATTCCGGATTCCTCATTGCCATTGTCGAGATTCACTGCGCGCGCACTTTCGGCCTGAGCTTGCGGATCTCGTCGAAGATGGACTGGATCTCGTCGTCCGTCGTGTAGAAGTGCGGCGACAGCCGGATGCCGCTGCCGGGCCGCCAATCGACGAGGAAACCCCGGCGCAGGAGCTGGTCGTGGACCCGCTCGGAGCCGGCGAAATCCACGCACACCATCCCGCCGCGACGCTCCGGATCGAGCGGCGTGTTGACCTTCAGTCCCTGCGAGCGGGCGAGATCCACGGCGAGCGCGACCTGGCGCTTCGATTTTTCGCGGATGCGGCCGATGCCGAGCTCGCGGACGATGGCCCGGCCGGGCGCGCTCGAATAGAGCGCCGGCACCGACGGCGTCCCGCCCATGTACCGCATCGCGTCCTTGCGGTACCGGATCCGGTCGAGCTCGAACGCGAACGGCTCCTCGTGCGAGAACCAGCCGCACAGGCGCGGCTCGAACCGCTCAATCAGGTCGCGCCGGATGTAGCAGTACGCCGCCCCGGGGCCCCCG
>DASRJF010000234.1:0-14268 GCA_035649615.1 Planctomycetota bacterium
ATCGACGCCAAGAAGCGCCCCATCGCCGTCGTCCGCGAGGAGAACTGCACGGGCTGCGAGTGGTGCGTCGACGTCTGCCCCTTCGACTGCCTGGAGATGGTCAAGCCGGAGAACCCCGGCGAGTTCTTCCAGGTCGCCCGCAACGTCCGCGCCAAGGACTGCGTCGGCTGCAAGCTCTGCGAGGAGGCGTGCGTCCAGAAGGACGCGATCGTCATCCTCAATCCCGACGGCACCTACGCGGAGGACATCGGCGTGCCGATCCGGACGACGTACCTCGCCCCCAACACCCCGGAGGTCGTCTTCGGCATGAAGCCGTCGACGACTCCGCCGCCCGTCGCGCCGTAAGACTCATGCCGGTCGACTGGTCCGACTGGAGCGTCGAGAGTTTCCGCCGGGCCCGCGAGACGAAGCGCCCCATCCTGCTCGCCCTCGTCGCCTCCTGGAGCCCGTGGTCGCGCATGATGGACCGCGAGGCGTATTCGGATCCCGAGATCGCGCGCCTCGCGGCCGCCGACTTCGTCGCGATCCGCGCGGACGTCGACCGGCGCCCCGACGTCAACGACCGGTACAACCCCGGCGCCATCCCCGCCGTCGCCCTCCTGGATTCCGAGGGCACGCTGCTCTACGCGACGGCGTACATGGACGCCGACGAGCTCCGGATGATCCTGGGCCAGCTCGTCGAGTCCTACAAGGCGGGGCCGGCCAAGCTGGGGGAGGCGGCGCGGGAGCGCGACGAGAAGGTCCGCGCGATCCTCCGGGGCCGCCATCCCGTGCCGGGCGTCCTGGGGCCCGAGATCGTCACGAGGACGCTGGAGGGAATCCTCGCGGATCTCGACCCCATCCACGGCGGGTTCGGCCGCGGCGCCAAGCTCCCGCTGCCGGCGTCCCTCATGCTCCTCGCGGAGTGCGTGAAGGACGATCCCCGCGTCCGGCCGGCGCTGGCCGGCGTCCTCGAGTCGCTGATGACGCGCGGACTCGCGGACCGGGTCGAGGAGGGCTTCTTCGCCGGGTGCGCGGGCGAGGGATGGACGCGGCCGAGCACCGAGAAGCTCCTGGACGTGAACGCGCGCCTGGCGCGGGCGTTTTTCGCCGGGGGCCGGGCCCTCGGGGACGAGCGGTTCATCCTCAAGTCGGGCGAAACCGTGGACTGGATCCGGTCGACGCTCCTCGATCCCGACCGGGGAGAGTTCTTCGGAAGCCAGTCCGCGGACGAGGAGTACTACTCGCGCGACGCGAAGGGCCGCTCGGAGATGGCCCGCCCGCCGGTGGACCGGACGGTCTACGTGGACCGCTCGGCGCTCGCGGCCTCGGCCTTCCTCGCCCTCGGGGTCCCCGCCTCGGCGGCGATCGCGAAACGGGCTCTCGATGGACTCCTCGAGAGCGGCGGCGAGAAGCACTGCGAGGGGGGCTCGACCGGCCTCCTGCGCGACCGCGTCGCCCTCGGCCACGCCCTGCTCGACGACGGGCGGACGGTGGAGGCGGAGCGCATCGGATCGCGACTGGTCGCGGATTTCTGGTCCGCGGAGGAGCAGGGGCTCCTGGACCGCCGTCCCGGCGTCGAGGAGCTCGGCGAACTCTCCCGGCCCCGGTCGGATCCCGCGGAGACGGGAGAGGGGGCGCGGTTCCTGCTCCGGCTGGCGACGGCGGCGAACGAGCCCCGTTATCGCGCGGACGCGGAGCGCATCCTGCGCGGATTCCCCGACTTTGCGCCCGATTGGGGACACTCCACGGCCGAGATTGCGTCCGCGGTTCTCCTGTGGCTCAAGCCATGAATGGGTTCGCGATCTTCCTGTACCTCTGGGCGGCCGGAATCTCCGGCGCGCTCACGATCGTTCCTCCCCCGGACCTCGGGCGCCGCTTCTTCCGGTTTCACGCGGGACTCCTCCTGGTCCTGGTCACCGCGGCGACCGCGGTCGGGCGGCCGCTCTTCTCGGGACCCTCGGGCGGGACCCTCGGGACGCTCGTCGATCTGCTGGCGTGGGTGCTCGTGGCCGATGTCGTCGCCATCTCCATGCTCGTCTTCTCGCGGACGCGTCCGGTCGTGTCGATGGCCTTCCTGCTCCCCGTGGTCACGGGGGCGATGTTCGCGACGGCCGTCGCGCTCTCGGCCGCCCCCGGCCGGCCGGGGACCGCGGCGCTGCTCACGCTCCACTTCGTGTCGTGCGGCGCGCTGCTCGGCTCGGTGCTGGTGGCGATGAACCTCGGCCACTCCTATCTTCAGAACGCGGCGCTGTCGTTCGATCACCTGGCGCGGCTCGCGAAGCTCTTCCTGGGGTCCGCGATCGCCAAGTCGGTCGTGTCCCTGGCGCTGCTCGCGCCCGCCGCGGGGCGCTGGTGGCCGCAGCTGCTGGACACGTTCGACGGGATGCTCATCGGGGTGCGCGTCGTCGCGGGCTTGGCGGGCCCGATCGTGCTGGCCGCCATGGTCCTGTCCTGCGCCCGATCGCGCGCGAACCAGTCGGCGACGGGGATTCTCTACGCGGCGGTGGTCTTCGTCCTGGTGGGGGAGGCGATCTCGATGTACCTGACGCTCGGGCGGGGGATCTTCGCGTGAACGTCACCTTCTTCTGCGACCGCTGCATGGCGAAGTCGCGGATTGACGCGTCGAAAGGGGTCCAGGTCCTCACCTGTCGAAAGTGCGGACGCGAGCTTTCGGTCTCGCCCACCGAGTCGGTGCGCGCCGAGAACCGGCTGGACCGGTGTCCGGTGTGCGAGTCGGCCTACTTCTACCGGGAGAAGGATTTCAACGCGTGGGCGGGCGGCGCGGTGATTCTCGCCGCGATCACCGGATTCCTCGTCATGGCCGGCCGCAACATCACGATCGCGCTGGGGATCCTGATGGCGGCCGCGACGCTCGACCTCGTCGTCTACGCCCTCGTGCCGTTCCGGTACGTGTGCTACAAGTGCCTCGCCTCGATGCACGGCGCGGTCAAGAATCCCGCGATCGGGCCGTACGACCTCGGCACGGCGGGTCGTTTCGCGGATGACTACGATGAACGCAAGCGGTCCCAGGATGGTTAACTTGCATTGCCGTCCTGAAACTGGTCTCATCGAAGAGTTCCGGTTCAATGGGGGTGGAAGATCATGAACAAATCCCTTGCTCGGGTCCTCGCGATGCTCCTCGCCCTTCCGGTCCTGGTCCTGACCGGAGCCCGACTGGAAGCCACCTGCGGCGGCGGGGGCGGCGGCGGCATGGGCGGCGGCAGCTCGTCGGGAGGCACGTCGGGAACCGGCTCGGCCGCTTCCTATTCGACGAACTGGACGACGACCTACGAGGAAGCGACCTCGAAGGCCAAGGAATCGCACAAGGGCATCATGCTCTACTTCGAACCCGAGGGTTCGAAGGAAGCGCACCTCTTCTTCCGGACCAAGATGATGGAGGATCTTTCCAAGGAGCACCTCGTCGTCCGGTTCCCGTACTCCAAGGAGAATCCGCTGCGGGCCGAGTACAAGGTTCCCAAGGACCAGCACGTCATCCACGTGTGCGACTGGTTCGCCAACTCGATGAAGGTGTTCATGGCCCGGGACTCCAAGACCAAGTTCCCCTCCCCGACGATCGAATACCTGTTGAACACGATCCGCAAGACCGTGGAGGCCCTCCTCAAGAAGCTCGAAGGCAACCTGAAGAGCGCCGAGGCGAAGATGGAGAAGGGCGACGCGCCGGAGGCGCTCAAGGCCCTCGGCGACCTGGCCACGCTGAAGGGCCACGAGATCGCCGAGCGGGCCAAGCCCGTGATCAAGAAGATCGAGGCGGCCGGGCTCAAGGAGATCGAGGAAGCGGCCAGGATCGAGGACAAGAAGGCCCGCGGCCAGGCGCTCCAGAAGATCAAGACGCGGTACAAGGACCTGAAGAGCGTCGAGGACCGGTGCGACAAGGAGATCGAAGCCGCGACGGGCATGGCTCCGGCGCGCGAGTCGGACACCGTCCTGGTCCGCGCCGACGCCGCGGAGACGGTCGACGCGCTCCTCGCGTCCGTCGACTGGTCGAAGCAGGCGCCCTCCATCTCGGAGCGGGCGTACCGGGCGCTGTGCGACGGACTCCAGTGCGAGATCCGGGAGGAGTACGAGAAGGCGCTGGAGTTCTACGCGATGGCGGCGGGGCTCGATCCGAAGGACTCGATCGCCCTCATCTACCTCGGTGAACTCTACCGCCACCATCTCGGCCGGTGGAGCGACGCGCGCCGGACGTTCGATCGCGTCGTGGAGCTCAACAACAGCGACCTCGCGATGGCGGTCGCCCTGCACGGGCTCGGCAAGATGACGATCTGGGAGGGGAACAACGAGGCGGGGCTGAAGCTCTTCGAGCAGTCGCTCCAGCGGCGGCCCACGGCCATGTGCTACCGCAACCTCGCCGTCTTCTGGAACACGGAGAACGACTTCAAGAAGGCCTTCGGCTACGCGACGCAGGCGTACAACCTCGATCCGAACGATCGGTACAACCAGGTCTTCTACGCGGTCTACCTGGTCATGGACGGGCAGAAGGAGAAGGGCGAGGCGATGATCGCGAAGGCGCAGTTCGACCCGTCGATGTCGTACAACTATGCGTGCTACTACGCCGCGAAGGGGCAGCGCGAGCTCGTGCTCAAGTACCTGCACCGCCACTTCTACGGCTACGAGAGGTACGACGACGTCCGCCGGTTCGAGATGGCCGAGGCGCGGATGGACATCAATTTCAAGTCCTACAAGGAAGATCCGAAGTTCATCGAGTTGACGGCGCTCGCGGCGAAGTAGGAGAGCTTCAAGCTGCAAGTTCCAAGCTCCAAGCTTCAAGCCAGGGCGGAAGTGGTGCGTCACGCAAGCCGGTTCATCGACGTGGGCCTGGCGCTCGTCCTGGTCGCGGGGTGTTCTTCCCCGAAGCGATCCTCCCCGGCCGAATCTCCGGAGCCCCTCGTTCATCTTCTAAGCCAGGGCCGGGAGTGCGAAACCAACGGCGATGGCCCGGGAGCGGCCGCCGCGTACGAGCGGGCCACGCGTGAGTTCCCCGACCATTCCGTCGCGTGGTCCCACTTGGGCGAGCACCGCCGATTCTGGGGTCGCGATCCCGCCTCCGCCGAAGCGGCCTTCACATCCGCAATCCACTCGAAGGTGACGACCGGGCCCTCGGTCGCGTTCGCCTGGCGGGGACTGGGCGAGATCGCGCGCGGCCGCGGACAGGTCGATCACGCCATCGAGTGCTTCAAGAAGAGCCTGGCCGTCGGACCTTCGACCGAGGCCTACCGCTCCTTGAGCGCCTTGTACGCCACGGAGAAACGCGACTTCGAGGTGGCGCGGCATTACGCGTTTTCGGCGCTCAAGCTGTCGCCCGAGGATCCGATCGCGCAGTTGCAGTACGCCGTGCAGATGGTGCGGTTCAACGACCGCACGGAAGCGCAGAAGTGGTTTGCCGAGGCGATCCGCCTGGCAGGATGCGACGTGAACGGGAGGTCGGCCGACCTCGTCCACTGCTGCGTGCTGTACAACGGGGCGTGCTACCACGCCGTGCGGGGCGACAAGGCCGCGGCGCTGGCCATGCTCAAGGAATTCTTCATCACTCCCAACCACCGTCACATCACGCGCGACGAGATCCTGCGCGATCCGGACTTCGAGTCGCTCCTGGACGATCCCGACTTCAAGGCGCTCTTGGACTACCGGCTGCCCGCCGAATAAGTCGCGCAATTCCTTGCCCGGGTTCAATTCGTTTCTTATGCTCCCTGTCGCATTCTGGGTCAGCGCTAGGAGCGCGCCATGGCCAAATCGAAGAGTCGCGAGTCCGGACCTCCCAAGGACTACGATCCGATGTTCCGCCGGATCGGCGACGCCATCGCCCGGCTCGGAGTCGATACGCCGGCCGTCGTGTCCGTCGAATTCACCGACAAGGCGGACCCGCCGTTCCATTACCTGATGCGGGGCGGGTCGGCCGGCATGAAAGCGGGGCGGCCTCCGGAAGGCCTCGCCAAGTTGCTGGAGGTCCGCATCGATTCGGGGCGGCTGCGCGCCGCGGTGTCCAAGGCGCGCGCGCCGCAGGAAATCCTCGTGGAGTCGGGGATGAAAGTCCGGGGAAGCGTCGCGTTCGCCAACCAGCTCCTCCCCCACCTGGTGCGGGTGTTCGCCGAGGCGAAGGCGGAGCTGAAGGGAAGGAAGAAATCCTGATGGCCGTCGTCTCGGGCCGCGTGCAAAGCGTCGAGATCTCGGAGACCCTCTCCAGCGCCGTCGTCGGGACGGCGGGGGGGCCCGTCACGGTCCTGGTGGAAGCCGGCAACGTCACGGGCAGTCCGGCCCACGAGGAGATCATCGCCACGGCCAAGAAAGGCGCCCTCCTGGCCGCGGTGGCCTGGGGGCCGGCGGTCGACGTCGTCGTGGGGGATGTGGACCCCGTGGTCATCGGCGTGACGATCGTCGGAGCCTGACCCATGTACACCGTCACCGGCCCGATCCAGCAGCTGACCGTGAAGGCGCCCTGGACTTGCGTGTGGGTCGGGCCGAACCCGGATGCGGCGGAAGTCTTCTTCGTGGAGTACCCGTGGCCGCAGCCGGACCCGCAGGGCGCGGCGGAGACGACGGCCAAGGTCCTGGCGCTCGCGGCCGCGGCGGCTTCGCACAACGACATCACGCTCCGGGTGAAGGACAACTCCCAGATCGTCATCGGCGTCGAATTGCGCGCGGGCCCCGGGGGGCTGGATCCGCGCTACCGTCCTCGGGACGATTTCTCGGTCGACGATCCGCACAACGACGCCCGGTACCGCCCGCTCGCGAACTTCACGGCCGACGACGCGCACAACGACCCGCGATTCCGGCCGATCAGCTTCGCGCCGCTCGACGACCCGCACAACGATGCCCGGTACCGTCCGCTGGGCTTCGCCGGGGACGACGTGCACAACGACGCGCGGTACCGGCCGCTGGGCTTCGCCCTCGACGATCCGCACAACGACGTCCGGTACCTTTCGGTCTCCGCCCAGCACGACCAGCTGCCCGGATCCGGCGCGCCGCGGCATCACGAGGTCGTCGTGGGCTCGGCGTTGATGAGCTTCATCAACGGCGTCTCCGCCACGGCCATCACGCCGGCCATGCTGGCCTTCCCCGCCGATACGCTGGCCCGGAATCCCGTCGTGCTGCGAGCCACGATCTTCGGCGGCACCGGCGTGTTCGGGGCCCGGACCACGCTGGGCGGGACGGGATGGACGGCGAATGCAAACCTGGGGAGCACGCCCGCCACCGGTACCCTCACGGTCGAACTCGTCGTCCGCATCGATCCCCCCTAGCCCGTGGTCTATGATGTCCGCCGTGTCATTGACGGCCGACATCAAGGCGAAGGCGTCCCGCCTCGGCTTCGAGCAGGTGGGCGTCGCGGCCGTCGGGCCCCTTCCGCGCTCGGAGTTCCTCGGCGAGTGGCTCGCGCGCACCTACCAGGGCGAGATGGGGTACATGGCGCGCGATCCGGATCGCCGCGCCGATCCCGCGCGCTACGATCCCGGGGCGAAGTCGGTCGTCTGCGTCGCGCAGAATTACTACACCGGTCCGCGGCCGCCCCCCCGTCCGTCGGAGGCCGTCGTCTCGCGGTACGCCTGGGGCCGCGACTATCACGACGTGCTGGGCGAGCGGCTGGGGAAGCTGCGCGACTTCATCGTCTCGCGCGGCGCGCGGGCGCGCGTCTGCGTGGACACCTCCGCCGTCCTCGAGAAACTCTGGGCCCGCGCCGCGGGCATCGGCTGGCAGGGGAAGCACACGAACCTGATCTCGAAGGAGCTCTCGTCGTGGTTCTTCCTGGGCGAGATCCTGGTCGACGCCGACCTAGAGCCCGATGCGCCGTTCGACGAGGACCACTGCGGCACCTGCACGATGTGCATCGACGTCTGCCCGACGCGGGCGATCGTCGCCCCGTATGTCCTCGACGCCCGCAAGTGCATCTCGTACCTGACGATCGAGCACCGCGGCCCGATCCCGCGCGAGCTGAGGCCGCTCATGGGGAACCTGGTCTTCGGGTGCGACCTCTGCCTCGACGTCTGTCCCTGGAACAAGTTCGCGCAGGTGACGCGCGACGCCGCGTTCCAGCCGCGTCCCGACCTGTCGGCGCCGCGGCTCGTCGAATTCCTCGGCATGACGAACGCCGAATTCCGCGCGCGATTCAAGGGAAGCCCGATCCTGCGGGCCAAGCGGGGCGGATTCCTGCGCAACGTCTGCGTCGCGCTCGGCAATTCAGGCGACGCGTCCGCCATTGCCGCGCTGGAAGAGAAGGGCCTGACCGACGCGGATCCGCTGGTGCGGGAACACGCCGAATGGGCGATCGGACGGCTTCAGGATTTGAGCCCGATGAACAAGCCGTAGTCTTCCTGCCCGTCGTCGTCCTCCTGGTGGAGGAGAACCTGCATCCCCGGGAAGAGCGTCTTCACCTCGCCCGGCGCGAGACAGTACTGCTCGGGCAATTCGGGGATGTACTTCCGGTGGCCCAGCCGGTGCGTCATGAAGAAGATCGTGCCGCCGGGCTTGAGGAGGAGGGGCAGCCGGCGGGCCGCGTCCCGGTCGAGGAAGTACATGCAGACGACCGAGTCGAACGACCCCGGGCGAAAAGGCAGGCAGGTCGCGTCCGCCTGGACGAACGCGAGATCGGCCTTGAGCTCCCGCGAGCGGAGCCGGGCGCGGCGGATCGCCTCGTCCGACAGGTCGCTCGCGACGACGTTCCACCCCGCGAGCGCGAGGATGGCCGCGTTCTCCCCCGCGCCCGCCGCGACGTCGAGCGCCCGGCCGCGCGCCAGCCGGTCGCGGTACATGATCAGGCGGACGTTGGCGCCGTGCCCGCCCCGGCCGGCGACGTACTTCGCGTTCCAGCGCTCCCGGTCGGGGTTCATCGGGCTTGAAGCTTGAAGCTTGGAGCTTGAAGCTATTTCTCTTTCGACTCTTCTTCGATCTTCTTCAATTCCTCCGCGCCCACCTTCTTCAGCTCGGCCTTCAGCTGCTCCTCGCGATCCTCGATCTTCCCCTCGAAAGGGAATCCCTCCCACACCACCTTGCCGTCGGTCCCGATGAGGAAGGAGTGGGCGTACGAGCGGACGCCGTACGCGTCGCACGTCTTCCCGCCCTCGTCCCACGCGGTGGGGTACTTGATCTTGGCCTTCTCGACCGACGCCTTCACGGCGTCCATCGCGTCGATCGTGCCGTTGTCGATGTCGATGATCGCCAGGCCCTGCTTCCGGTACGTCTCGTCCCACTTGACCAAGTGGGACTTCATCGCTTTGCAGGACCCTCAGTTGAGGAAGCTGAACTCCAGCCAGACCACCCGGCCCTTCAGGGCCGCCAGCTTCACCGGCTTCTTCGCGTTCAGCCAGTTCTTGCCCTCGATCTCCAGTTCGGGAGGCGTCTTCCCCTTGAACGACTTGGCGTCTTCATCCTGCGCGAACGCCAGGCCGGACAGGAGAAGCGCGACGGCCGCGACTTTCATAGGCGCTCCTTTCGTGTGCGGGCATTCTACCCGAACCCTCTGCTAGAATGAGACCATGGAATTGCGGGATGCGCACGGTCGCCGGATCCGCAACCTGCGGATCTCCGTCACCGACCGCTGCAACTTCCGGTGCGTCTACTGCATGCCCAAGGACCCGCACTGGATGCCGCACGAGAGCATCATGACGTTCGAGGAGATCGTCCGCTTCGCGCGGATCGCGATCTCCACGGGCATCGAGAAGATCCGGCTGACCGGCGGGGAGCCCACGGCGCGGAAGGACTTTCCGAAGCTCGTCGGCATGATCACCCCCCTCGAGGGCCTCAAGGACCTCTCCGTCACGACGAACGGCATGCTCCTCAAGAAGCTCGCGCAGCCCCTCTGGGACGCGGGCCTGCGGCGCCTCAACGTGAGCCTCGACACCCTGAAGGAAGAGAAGTTCGTCCACATCGCGCGGCGCGACGCCTTCCCCGAGGTGATGGCCGGCATCGAGGAGGCCCGCCGCATCGGGTTCTCGCCGCTCAAGATCAACATGGTCGTCATGCGGGGCCACAACGAGGACGAGGTGGGCGCGTTCGCCCGCCTTTCCCGGGAGGGGCCGTTCCACGTCCGCTACATCGAGTTCATGCCGCTCGACGGGGACGGGATCTGGTCGCGCGACAAGGTCGTCTCCGCGAAGGAGATCCTCGACCGGATCCGCGCGGAGGTCGGCGACCTGGAGACGGTGAGCGAGGGGACGCTGAGCGATCCCGCCCGGCTCTTCCGGTTCAAGGACGGCCAGGGCGACATCGGCATCATCGCGAGCGTCTCCGAACCCTTCTGCTTCGCCTGCGACCGGATCCGCATCACCGCCGACGGCAAGATCCGCACCTGCCTCTTCTCCCACGGGGAGACGGACGTCCTGGGGATGATGCGCGGCGGAGCGGACGACGCGTCGATCGCCCGCACGATCGTCGACGCCACTTGGAAGAAGGAGGCGGGACACGGGATCAACGACCCGGGATTCCTGCAGCCCAAGCGGGCCATGTACGCCATCGGAGGATGACACCATGACCGTCGCCACGAAGGTCCTCATCTACGGCAAGGAAGGGTGACCCTACACGCTCTCCGCGCGTGAGGATTACGCGAACAAGGGCATCTCCGTCACCTACGTCGACGTCCGGAAAGACCCCGAGCAGATGAAGGAGATGCTCCGCCTCTCGAAAGGGGAGCGCCGCGTCCCTGTGATCGTCGAACAGGGGGTCGTGACCGTCGGCTACGGCGGCGGGGGCTGAGGAGTGTGAACCTCGCACCCGGAGGGTGCTCGGCAGCCTTAAGCTTTAAGCTCTAAGCTGTAAGCCTCTGGATCGTCTCACAAGGAATTGGTTCCGCAACTGCGACCAGATTCTGCTCTGATTTGCTTAGAGCTTAAAGCTTAGAGCTTAGGGCTGGTCTTCCGCGATCCCCCGGTCGAGCATGTTGACCTCGACCAGCTGCATTCTCTCGTTGCACGCGTCGCTCATCGACTTCACGAAGAACCACTTGAGCGCCAGGATCGACGGCAGCGTCGTCCCGACCGTCCGCCCGGCGTACCGCGCGGAGACCTTCGGCCCCTTCACTTCGAGGACCTGGATCTGGACGCCGTTCAGACGGTAGAGCGGTTCGATCAAATCGCGGAGGACGTCCTGGATGAGGCCGCGCTTGACCGCGTCCGGGACCTCCGGCCGGCCCCGGTACGTTCGATTCGTTCCCTGGACCCGGTCGAGGAGCATCTGCACGTCGTCGAAGCAGGAGGAGCAGCCGCCCGCCGCGTTCGTGGCCGCGGTCACCTCCTCGACGGCGCGCAGGTCGCCGGCGCGGATCGCGTCCAGGATCTCCGACTGCATGACCTGGTAGCAGCGGCAGACTAACGGGTCGGACATGAGATCACCTTAGCCTATAATCCCGTGGTGCCCAAGGTCAGCGTCATCCTGAGCATCTTCGACCAGCCGAATGCCTTCACCTTCGCGCTCATCGGCTACCGCCGCCAGGCGTTCCGCGATTTCGAGCTGGTCATCGCGGACGACGGCTCGGACGCGGAGACGAAGTCGATCGTCGACGCCCTCAAGGCCGAGAATCTCTTCCCGGTGAAGCACGTCTGGCAGGAGAACAAGGGGTACCGGCGGGCGAAGATCGCCAACGAGGCGGTGCGGGCGTCGGAAGGGGAGATCATCCTCCTGTCGGACGGCGACTGCATTCCCCATCGGGACTTCGTCGCGGCGCACGCCCGGCACGGCGGCCCGGGGCGGTTCTGCACGGGCGGGTACGTGCGCCTCGGCCCCGAGTACTGCAAGACGATGACCCCGGAGAACGTCGTCGAGGGGGACTACGAAGCGCAGATGACGGCGTCGGACGCGTCGAGATTCCGATGGCAGCACCTGCGGAACCTCGTCAACGTGTTCCTGGGGAAGGTGAAGGCGCCGAAGGTCTACGGCTGCAACATCTCCGTGGGGCGCGATGCGTATTTCGCGGTGAACGGGTACGACGAGAACTTCGACGGCTTCGGCAAGGAGGATTCCGACCTGCGCAACCGGCTCCGCCGCCACGGGGTTAAAGCCGTGAGCCTGTGGGGAAAGGCGTGGGTCTACCACGTGGATGACGCGATCGATCCGAAGATCCGCGCCCGGCGCATTCCCCGCACGAAGAACCTGGAGTATTACAACCGTCCCTCGGTGCCCGTCGCGTGTGAAAACGGGTTAGTCAAGAAGACATGACCCTTCCGGTCTACTACTACCACCGCGTCGGGCCCTTCCGGGACGGCGCGCCCCGGAAGATGAACGTGACGCCCGAGGCCTTCCGCGAGCACATGGCGGTGCTGGCCCGGCGCGCGAATCCCGTCTCCATAAACGACCTCATCGCCTGCGCCCACGACGGGCGGTCCTATCCGAGCGGCGCGGTCGCCGTCACGTTCGACGACGGGTACAAGGATCTCATGGAGCACGCGCTCCCCGTGCTCCGCGAGTTCAAGATCCCGGCCGCGTTCTTCGTCGTGACGGGGGGCCTCGGCGGGACCGATGCCTGGAACGACATCGCGGGGGTCCCGCGCGAACCGGTCATGGACTGGGACGATCTCAAGAAGCTCCGCGACGAAGGGATGACGATCGGTTCCCACTCGGCGACGCACGCGAGGCTCGACGCCCTGGGCGGTGACGCCCTGCGCGCGGAGGTCGATGCGCCGCGGCGCGAGCTGCAGGCGAAGCTCGGCATCCAGATCCGCCACTTCGCGTACCCGCAGGGGCGCTACTCGGGGGAGGCGGAGAAGGCGGTCTTGGACGCGGGATACGCGGCGGGGTGGGCGACGCGGAAGGGGAGGCCCCTCTCCTCCGCCGACCACACGGCGATCCGGCGCGTCCCCGTCAGCGGCTTCATCCGGGGCGGACGGTTCCGGTGGGAGTTGTTCCTGATGAGGCTGGGAATCCGCTGAGCCGGATCAGTGTCCCGCCGCTTCGGCGGGCCCTGGGGGATGCGCTTCGCTTTCCTTCAGGGCGGGTTTCTTGTGCTCTTCCTTCTTCGGCTCGGGGATCTTCAGGAACTCGTCGAAGGTTTCGAGCAGCGTCTGGTGGAAGTCGAGGGCGACCTGCTTGTCGAAGTAGCGCTTGAGGAGGGGCTGGACGAGCGTCCGGATCTTGCCGCGCTCGTCGACCTCGACGACGCTCACCTCCCAGTTGGGGAACTCCGGCGGCGGCTGCTTGTCGTAGAGCTGGAGCGTGAGGATCTTGTATCCCTTCTCGTCCCGCCCCTTGACCCACGTGTGCTTGAGCTGGCGGTCGAACTCCGGCGCGAGCTCTTCGAGGATCTTCATGCGCGACACATTCTAGCGCGCGGTTGCGGGGAGGCAAGCTACCGGACGTGGTAGTGGAAGTCGGCCTGGATGCGTCGCCGGGTGACGACCTCGAGATCGCGCGCCAGGGCCAGCCCCTCGGCCTGGTCCGGATGGGCATCAAGGTGAGCTTTTACTTCGCTTTCCGGCACGACGCCCTTGGAGGCGAGCCACGTCACGAACCGCTCAGCCGCGGAAACGGTGCGGCGGCTCGACCGGTCGGCAATCCGGCGACGGAGGGCCATCGCGCGGGCGATGGAGCGAGGCCCGCCAAGGATGAGATTGGCCATGCCATTCGAGATCGCGCGCGCACGAGTGGCGGCGTTTCGCGGGTCGGACATGTTGGTCATTCCTGGCATCCCCGCGAAAAGGCCGCCGCCGGGTCGAATGAAAGGTGTATTGATCACGGGGCCGCGAACTTCTCCGCTCGTCATTGTGTATTGAGGCCGGTACCACTCCTCGTTGGGATGGCGTCGCAAGTCAATCACGATGACCGCAATCAAGACCGCATTGAGAAGTAGAAAAACGAAGCCGCAGCCCTGCGAAGTGATGAAGCCAGGCAGAAACAGGATGAGGGGAGAGAACACCGCATTTGCAACGAGCAGACCGAAGAGGGAAAAGGGAACTCCCATGAGCAACTGGAAGCGGACATCCTTCCGGTCCGCGCGGTTGCGCGCCTCGAGCGCCGAGTGAAGGTCGCCGTTCGGCATGTCCGGATTAAGACGACTTCGGCGGATGTTTGTGAGCCCTAATCGACCCAATCCGCCATGAAGATGTTCAGTTCGTGGGGGCGCGTCGCGTTCCGGTCGCTGATGAAGACGAGTTTTTTCCCGTCGGGCGAGAAGTGGGGGAAGCCGTCGAAGCCCTTGTGGCGGGTGATCTGCTCGAGGCCGGTCCCGTCCGCGTTGATGAGGAAGAGGTTGTAGCCGCCCCGCGCCTCGGCCTTGGCGTCGGACGTGAAGAGGATCCGCTTCCCGTCGGGGTGGTACGTCGGGGCGAAGTTGATCTTGCCCATCTTCGT
>DASRJF010000235.1:0-7699 GCA_035649615.1 Planctomycetota bacterium
CCCGGGCTCTCGCTGGAACCCGCCTTTCCCGGGCCGGTCGAGCTGACCGCCCTCACGCGGGCGGAGCTGGACGTTTCGAATCCAAAGGCGACCGGGGAGATCGGGAAGGTCGAGCCCGACATCGTCCTCAACTGCGCCGGATTGACCGACTTGGACTCGTGCGAAGTCGCCCCGGCGCGGGCTTTCCGGGTGAACCGGGACGGGGCGGACCACATCGCCCGGGCGTGCTCCCGGCGCGGGGCCCTGGCGGTCTCCTTCAGCACCGATCTCATTTTCGACGGCGGCAAGCTCCAGCCGTACCTCGAGGAGGATCCCCCCAATCCGCTGAACGTGTACGGCGAGTCCATGCTGGCGGGGGAGGTGCGGACGGCGAGCCTGTCGCGCCGCCACCTGATCATCCGGTCCGGCTGGATCTACGGCCAGCCGGGGAGCCACATCCTCAAGGCGCTCCAGGGCCTGGAGCGGTTCCAGGCGATCGACACCCAGATCGGCCAGGCGACCTGGGTGCGGGACTTCCTCGACGCGGCGCTCTTTCTTCTAAGGTCCGGCAAGACGGGGCGGTGGCACGTCGGGAGCCCGGGCGCGGTGACGCCGTTCGAGGCGGCGCGGCGGGCGAAGGAGCTGCTCGGGGGCGCGGGCCCGCCGCTCGCGGGCCGCGGGACCGGGATGCTCGCGCCGCTCCCGGGATTCACGGTCCTCGACATCGTGAAGCTGGAGCAGGCGGGACACCGGATGAGGGGGTGGGAAGCGGGCCTCGAAGCGTATATCAAAACTATAGCAATACGATAGCTTTATGATAGCACCGGCGATTCCCGATGGCCCGAGTCCTTCAAGAAGCGACACCGCCCAACCAGGACGGGGAGACTCAAGGGCGCTCCCGCCTCATTCGATCCGCGGCGAAGCCTTGGACAAATCGGGGTGAATCGTCCGCGATATCTTCAATCGACAATCGATCCCCGGGCCAGCTCGGCGAGCGCGCCCGCCGCCAGCGCCACGCTGATGACGGCGTTCACGTGAAAGAAGGCGCGGTTCGCCTTCCGCAGGTCGTCGGGCCGGACGAGGGAGTGCTCGTAGAGGAGGAGGAGGGCGACCCCGGCCACCGCGCCCGCGTACCAGCCCCTCATCCCGAGGAGGATCGGCGCGCCGAAGGCGGCGAGCGCCGCCGCGTGGCCCCATCGCGCGATCTTGAGCGCGGCGGGGATGCCGACCGCGGCCGGGATCGACTTCAGGCCTTTCGTCCGGTCGAACTCGGCATCCTCGCACGCGTACAGGATGTCGAATCCCGCCACCCAGAAGAGCACGCCCGCGCCGAGGAGCAAGGGGAACGCGTGGAGCGTCGGATCGACCGCCAGCCACGCCCCGATCGGCGCCAGGGCCAGGGACAGGCCCAGCACGAAGTGAGAGAGGGGAGTGAACCGTTTCGTGAAGGAGTAGCCGAGGATCACGACCGCCGCGACGGGGGAAAGGAGCAGGACGGTTCGATTGAGCATCGCCGCGCTCGCGAAAAAGAGGGCGAGCGACACGACGAGGAATCCGGCCGCGGACTGCATCGAGACGAGCCCTTTGGGGATCGCGCGTCCGGAGGTGCGCGGGTTGGCGGCGTCGAACCGCGCGTCGACGATGCGGTTGAACGTCATCGCCGCGCTGCGGGCGCCGACCATCGCGCCCAGGATCCAGAGGCACGCCGATAGCGGCGGCCACCCCTTCGCGGCGGTCGCCGCGCCGACGACGGCGAACGGCAGCGCGAAGATCGTGTGCTGGAATTTGATCATCTCCAGCACGGTTAGAAGGCGGTGGAGCATCGGAGGGGATGATAGCAGCGCGGACGAAGCTGTCACTCGGGCCGGAGGCGCAACGTGGTGCCCGTCACGTCCATCCGGAAGCGTCTCAACGGCCGGACGGCGGGGCCGTGCTGCACCGAGCCGTCCGTCTTGAACCGCGATCCGTGGCAGGGACAGTCGAGCGTGTTCTCGCGGCCGTTGAAGACCACTTCGCAGCCGCGGTGCGTGCACACCACGGAGAGCGCGCCGTAGCCGTCGGCCGTGCGCCATACGAGCACCGGTTCATCCACGTTCGGCAGGCGGATCTTGATCTGGCTCCCCGGCTTTTCAAGCTCCGGGGGGATTTCGATCAGCCCCTCGGCGTCGGCGACAAACGTCGGCGCGGGATTGAGCGTCACGCACCCCGCGCAGAGCGCGCCGGCGCAGGCGGCGGTCCCGACGATGAATTCCCGACGCGAGAGTTCCATGGTCGCAGTATATCCGGCTCAACCGGCGGGTTCCCTGCGCGTTGAATCCACGGGAGGACTGCCATGACCATCGCCTTCGCCGCTCTTCTTGCGCTGATCCAGGAGGGGGACGTCGATCGTCTCCTCAAGCAGCTGAACCACGACGAGATCGAACAGCGGGAGCGCGCCGCGGAGGCGCTGCGCGTGCTTTCGCCCGCCAGCCTGGACATCGACCGCCGCCTTGAAACCCTGGCGCGCGAGGCCGGAGGGGAGTTGGCGGCGCGCGCGGAACGGATCCGCCGCCTTCGCATCGCCGGCCGCATCTCGGCGGATCCGGTCCGGCTCGTCGAGCGGCTCGCGGCGGCCGACCTTGCGACCCGTCAGCAGGCGCTCGCGGCGCTGGTGCATCGGGGCGGCTTGGGCGCCCCGCTCGTGCGCGAGTTCCTCCAGGACGCGGACCACAATTCGCGCAGCTGGGCCGTGCAGATCGTCATCGCCGCGGATGATCCGGCCTACCTGCCGGACCTGCGCGCGCTCGCCGATCATCCCCAGGCCTGCTGGCAAGTCCTGCCCTGGCTGGCGGCGCGGGGCGACCTCGCGGCCGCCGCGCCCCTGCGCACGCGCTTCGACCGGGGAGGCCAGGAAATGTCCATGGCGCTGGAGCCGCTCGCCCGCCTGAAGCAGGCGGAGGACATCCCCCGGATCCGGGCGGTCATGAATGATCAGCCCCAGCTGATCCCCCAGGCGCTGAGGGCCATCCGGGGGTGGGACGAGGCGAAGCGCCAGCTGGCCCCCGTGATCCACCTGATGGCCGGCCAGGGAATCACCGAGGCGGTGCTCCTCGCCGCGGAGGGGCGCGATCCGGCGATGGTGCAGAAACTGAAAGGGCTCCTGGCGAGCGCGGACCAGTATCCGGCCGCCGCCTTCGCCCTCGGGTCGATGGGCGACCGGGACGCGATCCCCTACCTGGCGAGGCTCGTCCGCTTCCGCCGGCTGAATTCGGCGATCGGCCTCCTGGGCCGGCTGCGCTCCCGTGAAGCGGTCTGGCTCTTCCGCCGCCTGCTCGAGGATCAGAAGGCCCCGGCCCCGCCGGATGCGCGCGACCGCGCCGCCTTCGCGAGAGCGCTCGGGGAGATCGGCGGATCCGACGCCGAGGACCTCCTGATGACGCTCCTCGACGACGCGAGCGAGGAGGCGAGGTTCGATGCGGCCGATTCCCTCGGGCGGCTCCAGTGCCGCCGGGCGCTGGCGCCCCTCGTCCGCGCCCTCGACGATGTCGTGGCGTTCCAAAGGAGCGTGCCGCCGCCGCCCGACGCGCCCCTCCTCGACCAGTACGAGGGAAAGGCGGTCGCCGTCGAGTGGCGGCAGGGACGAGAGGCCGCGGCGCGCGCCCTGGCCTCGATCACGGGGGAGAAGCGCGAGGGGACGCTGGAGGAGCAGGCCGCCGCCTGGCGGGAATGGTGGGAGTCCAAGGCTCCGGACCGCAAAAAGTGACGGTCCCGGTCACCCCGATTTGTGGCAACTTTCCGGTGCCCGTCCCGTCCAATGTGTTACAGTTTCGGCCGACGGGGGGATCCGGCGTGATCGATCGACGCACATTCCTCAAGGGCGCCGCGATGACCGGCGCGCTCGCCTGTCCCGCCCCGCTCCGCGCCGCGCTCCTCCAGGAGTCGCCCTTCATCGAAGTCCTCCCCGAGCAGGTCGCCGCCGTCAAGAAGGGGCTCGACTACCTGGCCAAGATCCAGAACCGGAGCGGGGGCATCGGCGTGCAGGCGCCGCTCGCCTTCACCGCGCTCGCGGGCCTCGCGTGGATGGCCGGCGGGAGCACGCCGACCCGCGGCCCGTACGCCGCGAACGTGATGAACGCCCTGCGGTTCGTCCTCCGCTGCGCGCGCGGTTCGTCGGGGTACCTCAACGAGGGCGCGGGGCGCATGGCGGGCGGCTCCGGCATGCACGGCCATGGCTACGCGCTCCTCTTCCTCGCCGAACTCTACGGCATGTGCGGGGACCTCGCCGATTCCCTCGGCGACGACAACGTCCGCGAGGCGATCGTGCGCGCCGTCCTGGTGACGGAGAAGGCGCAGGCGAAACCCGCGGGCGGCTGGTACTACGAGCCGACGCCCGGCCAGCACGAGGGCTCGGTCACGGTCACGCAGGTCCAGGCCCTCCGCGCCGCGCGCAACGTCGGCGTCCGGGTCAGCGAGAAATGCGTCGAGATGGGGGTCACCTACATCAAGAAGTCGACGAACCCCGACGGCACCATCATGTACATGCTGGGCGGCGGGTCGCACGCCTCTTACCCGCTGACGGCGGCCGGCGCGTGCGTCTACTCGTACTTCGGCCTCTACGACGACCCCCAGGGCCAGAAGTGCATGAAGGCCCTCTACGAGTTCATCATGGGGAAGCGGGCGGGCTCGAACCAGAACTTCGACAGCTACGCGACGTTCTACGCGGGCCAGGCGTGCTTCTTCATGAAGCGGAGGGACCCCAAGTACTGGACCGAGGGCTACGCGAAGATCCGCAAGCAGCTGCTGTCGACCCAGTCGAAGAGCGGTGCGTGGATGAACGACAGCTACGAGGGATGCTTCGGAACCTCGTGCGCGACGCTCGTCCTGCAGATTCCCTTCCGGATCCTGCCGATCTTCCAAGACTAGAACCGTTCGCCGTTTACCGTCTCCCGTTACGTCAACCGTTCACCGTTCGCCGTCCGATCGGCAAACGGCAAACGGCGAACGTAACGGTGAACGGTCAACGGCCGACGTTTTAGCGGTTAGAATCTGCGTTGCTTGCGGATTCTATTTCTTACCCATCGCGCCGACACGCCCTCGACCCGCTACCGCGTCTCGCCGTTCGTCGACCGCCTCCGCCGCGCGGGGCACGACGCCCGGGAGCGCGTGTACTCGAGCTCGCCGGTGGCGCTCCTGGGGCAGTTCCGCGACGTCCGCGGGGCCGACGCGGTGGTCCTCCAGAAGCGGCTGCCGGCCGGGTGGGTCACGCGGGCGATCCGGAAACGGGCGCGGCGGCTCCTGTACGACTTCGACGACGCGGTCTACCTCCGCCGCGAGGGGGCGGCGCCCTCCGCGACGCGGGAGAAGCGCTTCGACGCCGTCCTCGCCGCGGCCGACGCCGTGGTCGCGGGGAATTCGCATCTCGCCGCGCGGGCGGGCGAGCACGGGGCGCGCCACGTGACGGTGATCCCGACGGTCATCGACCCCGCGCGCTACGAGGCCGCTCCCCGGGCGCCCCACGACGGGGTCGTCGCGGGCTGGATCGGCGCGGGCGGAAACCTCCGCTACCTCGAGGCGCTCCTGCCGCGGCTGCGGGGGCTCCCCGTCCGGGTGCGCGTCGTCTGCGACCGCTTTCCGGAGGGCGTCGAGAAGGTTCCGTGGTCCCTCGAAGGCGAGGCCGCCGCCGTCGCCGGGATGGACATCGGCCTCGCGCCGATGCCCGACGACGAGTGGACGCGCGGGAAGTGCGGCACGCGCGTCCTGCAGTACTTCGCGGCCGGCGTGCCGGTCGTCGCGGACGACGTCGGCGCGCACCGGGACCTCGTCGGGGAAGGGGGCTTCCTCGTCGCGTCCCCCGAGGCGTGGGTGGAGCGGATCCGCGCGCTGGCGGCGGACGCGGAACTGAGGCTCCGGATGGGGACGGAGGGGCGCCGGCGCCTCCGGCAGGCCTTCACGCCCGACGCCGTGTTTCCGCGGTGGCTCGAATTGTTGACGCGGGCCTAGTGTCGTATCCAGATTGATTCACTCGGTAGCCACACGGTCCCTACGGATGCGACACCTGTTGGAAGTTCGGAGTTCGGAGTTCTGAGTCCTGAGTTCGTTCAGAGTTCACCGTCCACTCCGAACCCGGAACTTCGAACGAACGCTGAACGCAGCACGCAGAACGCTGAACTTCTGATCGGCCCTTTCGAGCTTCGGGTTCCTCAACCGCCAGAATCAAACTCGATGCTCACCAGGGATACGCATCACGGAATCCTCGCGCGAGCCTGTTGAATCACCCCCCGTAATGCGCGATGCGTGATTCGTGATGCGGGTCCGGATTTTGTATCATGGTCGGCCATGGGCAAGGCGATCGTCTACGTGGCGTTCAGCGGCGGGGCCGCTCTCGTCTCGGGCCTGTGGTACGGGCTCGACCGCGGCGAGCCTGCGCTGCTGACGTGCATCGCGAGCGTCCTCGCCATCGTGATCACCTCCCCGATCCTGCTCCGGAAGGATTTCCAGTTCGTGGGGATCCCGGGCGCGTTCGAGATCTTCTTCGCGCTGGGCGCCCTCGTCACCGCCATCCTGGGCGGCGTCAAGGAGTCGGCGGGGGTCAAGGGCAACCCGTACTGGTTCTGGTGCGCGGTCCTGGTGCAGACGATCCCGAGCATCCGGATCAGCCTCGTGTCCCTCAAGGCGTACCAGCGGCCGAAGAGCCTGAAGATCTCCGTCGGGATCGTCCTCGCGGCCCTGTTCGCCGTGAACGTGCTCCTCGGGATCCGTCACAGCGACTGGCTGGGGAAGAACTCGGTCGCCCTGGTGAAGGAGTGGTTCCCGGAGGCCACGTCGGCCGCGCCCCCCGCGCCGGTCAAGAAGGACCCGAAGCCCGTCGCGCCTCCCGCGCCGCCCCCGCCGTCCGTGGATCCGGAGGGCCCGGTGGCCGTCGTCGTCGGCCGCCCGCTGACGCGGGAGATGGTCGAGTACCAGCGGTTCATCGACAGCCTGATCGACGAGAGGATCGACCGCGACAACGCGATCGCCGCGCTCCTCCAGGCCTTCACGGCGCGCGCGATCCTCGACCAGAAGTTCAAGAGCTTCGATCCGGAGATGCTGAGGGACGAGCGCCAGTGGGTCATGAACCGCACGAAAGACTCGAAGCTGATCCACCGGATCCGGACCCACAAGACGGAGCAGCTGTTCCTCGACGTATACGTGGGCGCGAACGGGCTGTACAAGCGGAAGCTGCAGGAGATCTTCGAGAAGCGCAAGCGGGAGGAGCTGAAGCTGCGCGCCGCGGAGGTCCTGCGGGAGATCCAGTCGGCCGACGGCGTGGAGCGTCCCGGCCCCAAGGTGGACGCCGTGGAGAAGGACGAGCGCCGCTATTCGTTCCGGAAGGGCGACTTCATCCCGAAGTACGAGCTGGAATCCGACGAGCAGGTCACCCCGAGACCGGGCGACGCCCTGGCCGAGAAGCTGGCGAAGCTCCCCGTGAACACGACGATGCCCGAGATCCAGTGGGGCGACATGAACGCCCGCATCTTCCGGAGGGTGCAGGACGACTTCCAGAAGCGGCCGATCTTCGAGGTGTACCGGATCGTCGAGAGCGGCGTCTTCACCGCCTGGTTCAAGAAGCAGTGCGCCGGCATGGTGATCGAGATCCCCGACCCCGTGCTCCGGAAGCAGATGCTGGAGCTGGCGAAGGACGTGACGCACATCATCAAGGCGAAGTGAGCTTCAAGCTCCAAGCTTCAAGCTTCAAGCCGGA
>DASRJF010000236.1:0-4720 GCA_035649615.1 Planctomycetota bacterium
GTCGTCGAGCGTCTTGATGGGGCGTCCGTCCAGCGCGACGATGACGTCGCCCGCGTCCAGGCCCGCCTCCTCCGCGGGGGAGTTCGGGAGGATCTGGTCGATGATCACTCCCTCGACCCCGGCGCGGGGCTCCGCCGCCACGAACCCGAGCCACGGGCCTTTCGGGGCCTTCGCCGTCGTCTCCTGGCCGCCCTTCTTCAGGCTCTCGAGGGCCTCGTCGATCTCCTTCATCTTCGTCGCGAACGCGACGCCGCCCGACTGGCCCCAGTCCGCGCGGGGCCGCACGCGGGAGGTGATGCCGATCAGCTCCCCCTTCAGGTTCACGAGCGGGCCGCCCACGTTGCCGTAGTTGACCTCCGCGTCGGTCTGGACCGCGGTCCCCTCCATGCGGCCCAGCGCGCTCAGGATGCCGAAGTTCACCGTCGGCGACGCGGGATCGGGCGCGCGACCCACGACGCAGACGAAATCGCCCACCCGCGCGTCCTCGAACTTCGCGCGCGTCAGCGTCGGCAAGTCCTTCGCGTCGATCTTGAGGAGCCCGACGTCGAGCTTGGGGTCCCACCCGAGGCGCTTCGCCTCGTGGCGGCGGCCGTCCGGCGTGATGACCGTGAGCTTCAGGAGATCCCCGGAGACGTTGAACGCGCAGGTCAGGATGTAGCCGTCGGCCGAGAGGATCGTGCCCGTCGACGGCCCCTGGGGGCGGTTGTAGTAATCGCGGTGCGCGCCCGCGGGCCCGCTCCCGGTCTCGCCCTCGGGATCGTCCCTCCAGACGGCTTCGATCGCCACGACGGATTTTCCGACCGAGTCGCGCACCGCCCTCAGCGCGCGGGCGGTCTCATCCGCGAGCGATTCCTGCGCGCGCGCCGGGCTCGCCCCCGCGAGCAGGACCGCGGCCAGCCACGCGCGCTTCATCGGCCGGCCTTCCGTCCGAGCTCGACCTTGAGATCCGTCACGGATTCGCCGTCATGGATCTTGAGGATGACCAGGTCGCCTTCCTTCAGGTCCTTCAGGAGAGACCGGAGCTCCGCCGCGTCCTTCAGGGCGCGGCCGCCGAGCGCGATCACGACCATCCCGCGGGCCACCCCCTTCATCTCGGCGGGCGAGCCCGGGTCGACCGACTCGACCACGATTTTCCCCTTCCGGTCGGCGACGGTCATTCCCAGGTAGCCGGGCTGCGATTCGGCCGGCGTCGAGGGCCCCGAGACGGGGGCCTCCTTCAAGATCTTGTCGACGGCCGAGCGGATCGACGCGGCGGGAATGGCGTTCCCGAGGAATCGCGAGGGCGAGTAGTTGAGCGTCACGAAGCCCACCATGCGGCCCTTCGCGTCCAGCAGGGGCGACCCCTCCATGCCCACGTTGACGGCGGCGGTCGTCTCCATGACCGGGCCCACGTAGATCGACAGGCCGCGCGGCTCGCGCAGCGTGTGCAGGCCGCTGATGATGCCGACGCCGAGCGACGCGGAATCGTTGTTGATGATCGAATTGGACGCGTTGCCCAGCGTGTAGGAGGCGTCCCCCACCTTGACGGCGGCGGAGTCGCCGTACTCGATCGGGACGAGATCCCCCTTCGGTTCGACCTTGAGGATGGAGAGCTCGTGGCCGGGGGAGGTTCCGACGAGCTTCGCCATGAGGAGGCGCGGCCCCCGGAGGAAGACGCGGATCTGGTCCGACCCCTCGGGGCAGGTCGCGTAGGAGGTCAGGATGAGGCCGTCCTTGGAGATGATGACTCCCGACCCGGACCGCTCGCCGAGCGGCGCCGTGGCGCGGATGGCGACCACCGAATCCGCGGCCTTCTCGTAGACGGCGCGGTGCGGCGCGTCCGGCGCCTGGAGGGCCGCCAGCAGGAGGACGACGAGGACATTCATCTCTCTTCCTAGTATACGCCCGGCCCGTCGAAGTCCTCAGTTCCGGGCGCCCCGGATGCCGGATGCCTGATGCCGGATGCCTCCTCATTTGCTATAACTCCTAGCCCCTATGCGCTGGACCCGATCCTTCCTGCCCACGCTGCGCGAAGCGCCCGCGGACGCCGAGAGCGTCAGCCACAAGCTCATGGTCCGGGCCGGCCTGGTCCGGCAGCTCTCCGCGGGCGTCTACACGTTCCTCCCGTTCGGCCTGCGCGTCCTCGAGCGGATCAAGGCAATCGTCCGCGACGAGATGAACCGCGCCGGCGCGTCGGAGCTCCTCCTCCCGGCGATGCATCCGGCGGAGCTGTGGGAGGAGACGGGGCGGCTCAAGGCCTACGGCGACGCCATGATCAAGTTCACGGACCGCAAGGGACGGCTCAACGTCCTCGGGCCGACCCACGAGGAGGTCATCACCGACCTGGTCCGGAACGCGAACCTGTCGTACCGGAACCTGCCGGTCAACCTCTACCAGATCCAGGTCAAGTTCCGCGACGAGCCGCGGCCGCGGTTCGGCATCATCCGCACGCGCGAGTTCATCATGAAGGACGCCTACTCGTTCGATGTCGACGGCGACGGCCTCGACCGCTCGTACCAGGCGATGTACGACGCGTACGTGAAGATCTTCACGCGCTGCGCCCTGGTCTTCCGTCCCGTCGACGCGGAGGCGGGGCTGATCGGCGGCGACGTTTCGCACGAGTTCATGGCCATCGCCCCCGCGGGGGAGGACCAGGTCGTGGTCTGCTCGACGTGCCGGTACGCGGCGAACCGCGAGAAGGCGGAGGTCGGCCGGCCGAAGGAGACGATCCGGCAGGAGGCCGAGACGACGAAGCTGAACACGATCGAGGAGGCGGTGACGCCCGGCGCGCACACGGTGGAACAGGTCGCGGCCTATCTCGATGTGGAGCCGACGACGATCGTGAAGACGATCCTCTTCCAGACGGAATCCGGTCCTCTCGCGGCGCTCGTTCGGGGCGACCACGAGGTCAATCTCGTCAAGCTCCAGCGCGCCGCGAAAGTCGCGAAGCTGGAGCTGGCGACGCCGGCGGAAATCGAGAAGGTCTCCCACGGCCCGGTGGGGTTCACGGGACCGATCGGCCTGCCGGCGCGGATCTTCGCGGACCTCGCCGTCCAGCCGATGAGGAATTTCGTGACGGGCGGGAACCGGCTCGACCTCCACCTGACGGGCGTGAACAGCGGGCGCGACTTCCAGGCCGACGCGTGGGCGGACATCCGGTTCCCGAAGGAGGGCGACGCCTGCCCGCGGTGCGGCGCGCCGGTCCGGTACACGACGGGGATCGAGGTCGGCCACGTCTTCAAGCTCGGGACGAAGTACTCCGAGAAGATGAAGTGCGAGTTCCTCGACGAGAAGCAGCAGCGGCGTCCCATGATCATGGGCTGCTACGGGATCGGGATCACGCGGATCGCCGCGGCGGCGATCGAGAACCACCACGACGAGACGGGGATCATCTGGCCGAAGGAGCTCGCCCCGTACCAGGTCGAGGTCGTCAGCCTGAAAGGGAAGGAAGAGAAGGTCCTGAAGCTCGCCGGGGACGCGGTCGCGGACCTGGAGAAGGCGGGGTTCGAAGTCCTGTGGGACGACCGGGACGAAACGCCCGGCGTGAAGTTCGCGGACGCGGACCTCCTCGGGATTCCGGTGCGCGTGACGGTGGGGAAGAAAACGGCGGAAGCCGGGACGGTCGACGTGCGAATCCGCACGAAACCGGACCAGAAAGCCGTCCCGATAGCAGACGTGGTGAAAGAAGTGCGGGAGGCGTGGAATGGGTACCAGGTTTAGGGTCGCGCTGCTGGCGGCGGCCGTCCTGTCGGGGTGCGCGGATTCCGGCGGCGGCCAGTCCACGATGTCCGGCGACGGCCCCTCGTTCCGCGACGACGACACGTCGGGCGGCATCCCCATCAAGGTGAGCTACGTCCGGTTCAACGAGGAGCAGGACACGCTGGCGCGCGCGACGAAGTTCAAGCACCACTACCGGTACATGCTGTCGCGGGGGTGGAAGAACCGGCGGGGGCCGCGGTCGCACGAGCCCTTCGAGCGGCTCCGGTGGACGGCCTACAAGGCGGAAGAGGTTCCGGACCACGTGATGGAGGAGCTCGTCCGCCGCATGATGGCCGCGGGATTCGGCGACCTCAAGGAGACGCCGATCGACCGGATCAACCTCGAGGAGCTCCGCCGGATCGAGCGGATGAACGACCGGGCGAAGGGCCAAAGGACCCGGTTCATCACGGTGGAGACGGAGAAGATGAAAAAGACGGCCGCCTACTACGACAACGACGACGCGAAAGGCGGCAAGGTGGGCCCGCTCCTGGAGAAGTTCCTCGCCGTCGAGCAGGAGATGCTCAAGGTGATGCCCGCCTACACGGTCTACATCGAGGCGGAGACGGATTCGTCGATGCCAAGGGGAAAGAACAAGTAGGACGATTGGCGATTGGCGATTGGCCCGACCGGCCGGCTCCTAGGTCCCGCCCCATCAAGGCCGCCCTCTGGTACGCCTTCGCGATCGCCCTGTTCATCGGCGCCTTCCTGTTCATCTACACTCGGATAACGCTGAATCACGTGGAGCATGCCCGGCGAAGCTCGTGCGCTGCGCTACTTGGCCAGTTGGAGCAGGCCCTCAGGATGTATCGAATGGATATGGATCAGTACCCAAGAACCGAGGGGGGATTGGAGGCGTTGACCAAGCCGAGGCACGGGGGGCTTCCCCCCTACTTCGAACTCCGCGTCGCTGGGGAGAACCAATCCCGCTGGCTCGACGCTTGGGGTCATCCAGTCGTCTACAGGAGGATCCAGAGTGGTAGCG